>JAIRJQ010000043.1 GCA_031260545.1 Methanomassiliicoccaceae archaeon
AGCAAAGTTAAAATCTTCCGGACAAACGCATTCATATTTGGAAAGCAGGCCGTCCCGGTCGTACTCCTCTTTCACATATTTCAAGTGGATATTCCTCATCGGTGCTCCTCCTTGAGCACGATCGCCAGAAATACACACCCGTCTTTGTCCATAGCGGCCATTCCGTGCCTTTTTGATGAATTGTAATATACGGAATCCCCTTCGCCGAGTTCTTCAATATGGTCGCCGTGAACAAATTTCATTCTCCCCTTCAGAACGTAGTTGAATTCCTGTCCGTCATGCGACGACGTTGGCGTATTATTCAGTTCATCGACATTGTAGGGGGCGGTCACAACGAACGGTTCGGCCATCTTGTTCTTGAAGCTGTACGCAAGGTGGCCGTATTCGAACCCTTTCCGCCTCTTCATCGGAAGCCCCTTTCCTTTCCTGACCAAAGTGTAACCGGAAAGGTGCGGATTTTCGCCGGTAAGCAGTTCAATTATGTCCACACCGAACTTCTCGGCGCATTCGTAAAGGAATGTGAACGTGAAGTCCTGCATTCCGTCCTCATAATCATTGTATTCTTTTTTGGTAACGCCGGTCGCCTTTGCCATTTCATCCTGTGAAAAACCGGTCGCATCACGCAGCGCACGTATGCGCTCAGCTATCTCGCTTATCCTCGTGTCCATGTGCTCACATCGCGTAATCTAATCATAAGGTAAGCCGAAGGCGGGATAAAAAAGTTACCTTATACTGCGCCGTGTTAACACTACACAATATTAATAATAAACCTGTACGCATATACGATATTCAGATTCATATGCTGACGATCGTCTGCGGACACTACGGTTCGGGGAAAACAAATTTCGCAATAAATTATGCGTTGGACAAGGCCAAGGAGGGTAAACGCGTGATGTTAGCGGACATGGATATCGTGAACCCTTATTTCACCTCTTCCGAGTATTCCGGCATATTGATAAGTAACGGCGTAAAGATAATATCGCCGACGTTCGCGACCACCAATGTGGATGTACCGTCACTGCCCGCATCCTTTCACTCCATTTTTGAAACGAACGATGAAGTTGTGATCGACGCAGGGGGAGATGACGTCGGTGCCACGGCGCTCGGGAGATTTTCGAAAAAGGTCAAAGAGAAAGGATACGAGATGCTGTACGTGACGAACATGTACCGTCCGTTCACCTCTAATGCTGACGATTCGGTGGAAATGCTCAGGTCGATCGAAAGAACATGCGGACTGAAGGCAACAGCGGTCGTGAACAACTCGCATCTGAAAGGTCTGACGAATGCGTCGACAATAATCGATTCGCTGGAGTATGCGAAAGATGTCGCACGGTCCGCGGGATTGCCTTTATTGTTTTCGGTGGTGCCGCGCAGCTTGATAGATCAATTACCAAAGGACGAATATTTTTATCAAGCCGATGTGTATGTGGGAACTATTTGGGAAAAAGGGGAAGACTGATGTTAAAAGTGACAATTAACGAGAACCTCTGCAAAGGGTGCGAGATGTGTGTTATCGCGTGCCCTAAGAAGATAATAGAATTGAATAAGGGAAAGATAAATGCGAAAGGATACAATCCGGTGCATATCGTCGACGAATCAAAATGCACAGGCTGCGCATCATGCGCGGTAATGTGCCCTGATGTGGTCATAACACTGGAGGACTGAGCATGAGCGAGAAGGTATTGATGAAAGGCAACGAAGCGCTGGCGGAGGCGGCGATAGCGGCAGGATGCAAGCACTTCTTCGGTTACCCGATAACACCGCAGAACGAACTGACGGCGCACATGTCCAAACGCCTGCCGAAGATAGGAGGGACATATCTTCAAGCGGAATCCGAGGTCGCCGCGATAAATATGGTCCTGGGCGCCTCGGCGGCCGGAGTGAGGGCAATGACCTCGTCCAGTTCCCCCGGGATAAGTCTGAAATCAGAAGGCCTCTCGTACCTCGCCGGTTCGGATCTTCCTGCCGTTATCGTCAATGTGCAGCGCGCAGGTCCGGGACTCGGAGGCATACAGCCGTCGCAGGCCGATTACTGGCAGGCCACAAGGGCAGCAGGGCACGGCGACTTCAAGCTGCTTGTGTTCGCGCCGTCGACAGTGCAGGAGATGGTAGATCTCACGGGTGACGCGTTCGCATTGGGCGACAAGTACAGAATGCCTGCGATAATGCTCTCCGACGGGATACTCGGACAAATGATGGAGCCGGTCGTCATGCCGAAGGACAGCATCGCACGCATTCCCGAAAGGCCGTGGGCCGCCTGCGGCCACGGAGATAAGAGGGAGCACAATGTCATTAATTCATTATACATCGAACCTCCGGTCCTTGAGGCGGTCATCAAAGCGAGATTTGAGAAATATAGGCTGATAGAGGAGAAAGAGCAGCGGTGCGAAGAGTACCTGACGGATGATGCCGATATTGTCATCGTTGCGTACGGGGCATCCGCACGCATATCCAGAAGCGCGGTCAACGCCGCCAGAAAAGAAGGCATAAAGGCCGGCCTCATAAGGCCGATAACGCTTTGGCCGTTCCCGACCAAGGCGATCATTTCGCGAATAGGGAATGCAAAGACATTCCTCTGTGTGGAGATGTCCATGGGTCAGATGGTGGACGATGTCCGTCTGATAGTGAATGGAAAAAGGGACGTGAGATTCTTCGGACGCACCGGCGGAATGGTCCCGACGCCCGCAGAGGTACTCGGGGAACTGAAGAAGATAAAAGGAGGTATCTGAATGAAATTTAAAAGACCTCATGCGTTAACGGATGCGCAGTTCCATTACTGCCCCGGGTGCTCTCACGGGATAGTTCACAGGTTGGTGGCGGAAACGATGGACGAACTCGGGGTCGAGGGGAAGACGATAGGTCTGGCGCCCGTAGGATGTGCGGTGTTCGCATACAATTACTTCAACTGCGACATGGTGCAGGCGGCGCACGGCCGCGCACAAGCGGTCGCGACTGGAATAAAAAGGGCGCTTCCTGATAATGTCGTATTCACGTACCAAGGGGACGGGGACCTCGCGGCCATAGGAACAGCGGAAACAGTGCACGCAGCAACGCGCGGTGAGAACATTACAGTAATATTCATCAACAACGCGATCTACGGGATGACAGGAGGGCAGATGGCGCCTACCACCATCCCCGGACAGGTGACGCAGACGACACCGTACGGCCGCAGCACAAAGGATGCAGGCCATCCGATAAGGGTATGCGAGATGCTGGCGACGCTTGACGGCGTCGCGCTGGCACAACGTGTTTCTGTTGATACGGTAAAGAATGTGAACGCAGCGAAGAAAGCGATCAAGAAAGCATTCCAATACCAGATGGAAGGCCGCGGTTATACGATAATAGAGGTATTGTCCACATGCCCGACCAACTGGGGACTGTCGATCCCGGATTCGCTGGAATGGCTCAGAAAACAAATGGTCCCGTATTATCCGTTAGGCGTCTTTAAAGACAAAGGCGAGAAGAAGGAGGAAGGGCAATGAACATGAACCTCCTTCTGGCAGGGTTCGGAGGCCAGGGCATACTGTTCACCGGCAAAGTGGTCGCATACTCGGGGATGCTTGATGGTGACGAAGTTTCATGGTTACCGTCATACGGCCCGGAGATGCGAGGAGGTACGGCGAACTGCAGCGTATGCGTCAGCGACTCGCCGATCGGTTCTCCTCTGGTAACGGCGCCGGACGTCCTGATAGCGATGAATCTGCCGTCATTGCAGAAGTTCGAGAACGCCGTCGTTCCCGGCGGATTGATAATAGTGGACAGTTCGATAGTTGACGAAAAGGTCAAGAGGAAGGACATCAGGACGATATACCTCCCGGCGACAAGGCTCGCTGCCGATAACGGATTAAAAGGAATGGCCAATATGGTAATGACCGGAAGGCTGTACAAGGAAACAAAATTCTGTTCCGAGGAAAAGTTCATTGAGGGGGTAACTAAAAGCATACCTGCCAAGAAAGCGGACCTTCTGGAAAAGAACATGGCAGCAATAAAAATAGGAATGGAAAGCGGGGAATAAATCCCCTTTTTAAATCTTTTACAGACGTCCTTTTATCAGCGATTCGATCACTGACGGATCAAGCAGCGTCGTTGTATCGCCGAGCTCGGACTGACTGCTGCCGCCGGCTATCTTTCTGAGAAGACGGCGCATGATCTTTCCGCTGCGCGTCTTCGGAAGGCCCTGCGATATCTGTATCGTTTTTGGGGTCGCTATGGGACCGACGACGTTGCGCACCTGATTGATCAGCTGCTTCTTTAGATCTTCCGATTCAGTGAAACCATCCTTCAGCGTCACGAAGGTGTATATCGCCTCTCCTTTGATCTCATCAGGAACAGGAACAACGGCGGCCTCGGCGACCGCAGGATGCGCTATCAGCGCAGCTTCGATCTCAGCCGCGCCTATTCTGTGTCCGGCGACGCTGATGACGTCATCAACACGTCCCAGCAACCAATGGTCGCCGTCCGCGTCTATCCTCGCGCCGTCACCGGTCAGATAATGTCCGGGGAAAGTGGCCCAATATTGTTCCACATATTTCGCATGGTCGTTCCATATTGTACGGGCAAGGGACGGGAACGGTTCCATTAAGAACAGGTTGCCGCTCTCGCCCACTCCGCACTCTGTTTTATCTTCTCGGAAGACGCCTGTCTTTATTCCAGGCAAAGGTTTCATTGCCGATCCGGGTTTCAGGTCGAATGCGCCTGTCAGCGGTGCAATGATTATGCTTCCTGTTTCCGTCTGCCACCATGTGTCCGCTATCGGGCATCTTCCTCCTCCTATCACGCGATGATACCATTTCCACACATCGGCGTCTATCGGTTCGCCGACGCTTGCTAACATCTTCAGCGACGAAAGGTCATGTTTCTTTATCCAGTCGTCCCCGTTCTTCCTTATCATTCTTAACGCGGTCGGCGCTGTGTAGAATATGTCCACCTTCCATTTCTCGGCGACCTGCCAGAATCTGTCATTTTCCGGATAATTCGGAACACCTTCGAACATTAACGTTGTCGCGCCAACGGACAACGGTCCGTAAAGGATGGAAGAGTGACCCGTTATCCATCCGATATCCGCGGTGCACCAGTACACTTGTCCTGGATTGTAGTTGAATATGTACCTGAAAGACGAGTTCACGCCTACGAGATATCCTCCGTTCACGTGCACCATCCCCTTCGGTTTTCCTGTCGTTCCTGACGTGTATAGCATGAACAGCGGATCTTCCGCGTCCATGACCTCCGGTTCGCACTTCAGCGGAACTTTTTCCATTTCCTCATGCCACCACACGTCACGGTCCTTTTCCATGACCACGTCGGCGCCGGTGTGCTTCACGACCAAGACATGTTCGACCGACGTATCGCGTTCAAGGATCTCGTTGACCTTTCCTTTCATATCGATCTTCTTGCCGGCGCGGTAGCTTCCGTCCGATGTGACCAACACTTTCGGAGTGCAGTCGGCGACACGGTTGAATATCGCGTCCGAGCTGAATCCGGCGAACACGACGCTGTGGATCGCACCGACCCTCGTACACGCGAGCAGCGTTATCGCAAGTTCAGGTATCATTGGTAAGTATACTGCAACGCGGTCCCCTTTCTTCACGCCGTTCTTCTTCAGGACGTTGGAGAATCTTTCCACTTCGTGTAATAACTGTCCGTAAGTGTACACGCGGACATCCTTGTCATCTTCTCCCTGGAATATGATGGCGGCAGTGTTCTTCAATCCGTTCTTTACGTGCCGATCCAAACAGTTGTACGATACGTTAAGTTTGCCGCCTTTGAACCATGTGAATTCGTCCTTCTTCTTGTTCCATGTGAAAGGCTCCTTCCAGCCCTTTGAGAACCAATCGATGTGTTCCGCCTGTTTCACCCAGTATGCGACCGGGTCCTTCATCGATTCGCTGTATAGTCTTGTGTATTCATCAACGCTCTTGACCATCGCGGTCTTGCGGTACTCATCGGACGGCAGGTACTGTCCTTTCGTATTCTCTGGTGTCATCAACTCCCCTCGTTCGCCGAACAAATTTCGGCAAGATTAGATTACTTGATTAACGTTCCAATATATTAAACATATGTATTCCATAGGCCTTTTTTCGAAATTCGTAGTTATACTATGTTTTTAATACATTAATCGTAGAAATTTAAATGTAATATGAATTAATTTAAGAAAGATGTTCAAAAAACATCAATTCTTATTTAAAGTAAAGGTGTTCAGAAGAACCTGAAACCGCATCCTTCTTCAATAGATATCAAAGCAACAGCCTCCAGACGGTCCACCGGGCCGGTGTATCTCTTGAGCGCAAGTTTGCCCTCCGTCTCCAGCGCATTGCGCAGTATCGGTATCTCTTTCAGAAGTTCCGACGCATCGTTCTTCGTATATTTGCGGGACGCCGCAACACCCGCAGGTATCGACCCCGTCACTTTGCAGCCGTGCTTCAGCGCTATTTCCGGCAATGCGCTGTTGTCGGGTCCGAACGATCCGATACATCCCCTTCCCTTATCCCACGAGAGTTTACATTCTGCGCACACCGAATTCATCTCCTCGAAAGAAAGCATATCCCATTCTGTCTGCCTGTCGTATGGGGCAGATACAGTTATCAGCCCCTTTCCGACGTTATCGGTCAGCTTTGAAATCTCTATCCATCCTGTATACGTCCTTTCAGTGACCTTCTCAAGGGCCGCACGGTCCTCTTTGTCCTTTAAGCGGTCCAGATATATCGTGCAGACATCCTCTTTTATCTTGTTCCGTTTCATGAATCCGTCCTTATCAGGGAACACCTTCAATGCATCCTCTATCGGAAGGAACCTTTCGTATTCTGCCGCATCCCCGTATTTTGACGGGTCCTTCACAAGCACTCTGAGCACATTCTCTTTATTACTTCTGCATAGCGCACTTTTACATTCTGTCTCATAAATCGCAACACTTATTCCCATTTTCTCACCCGGAAAACCTTCTCGCCCTTCTTCTGGACATTGTGTCCTTCTTCTTCTCTATTGCTTCAAAATATTTTTTCCTATTGCTTCCGAACTCCGATATCGCCAGAAAGATCATCGCAAAGGAGATCATTATCATAACATATGTGACGGGACGAACATCAAGGTCCAATATTATTGTCGAAGCACTGCCGGAGACGACAGCCGCATCCGAAAGGAACATCTCGAACACACCGCCGTGCGCCGCTATCCATAACCACGACCCGAAGTATAATGCGAACAATATCTTGAATGGTATCCGCGCGTAACTCCCCGCACGGTAGAATCCTATCGGTATCGAAAGAATGATGAAAGGCAGCGCATATTTCATCAGGTCCGAGACCCAGCCCCACGCACCGTTCATCAATACGTCGGAACTTCCGAAGATCGTTCCTCCCGTGTCCGTGATGGTCCCGGAGGCTGCAATGAATATTACGTACGGCGCAACGACGAACGCTCCGATCGTAATGAAGAATGATATCAATGCGCCGACGAGGGAGCCGTTCTTCGGCGAAAGATCAAAACGGATATCCTCGATAAGCGTCATGATACCTGCCTCCCGTGAAGCGTCTCAAGGATCTTTATCAAAGATGCCGCCTGTTCTGTTTCGATGTTCATTTCGATCTCCCCTTTGATCGTTCTGCCTGCGGGCGCTGTCATGGTAACGGTGACATCATATCCTGACGTGCCAGTCTTGGATGTTACCGCGATCGTGAGGTCTCCGGTCTTCATTGTTCTCGCGGTGCCGAACATCTGTTCGGTCAGGTCATTCTTCTGGACCGTGAACGACGCGTTCAGCTGATTCACGGTATCGGCGCTCACACCCTTCATTGTCAAGCTTGTAAGGGATGTCTCTGCGACGACCGTCCGGACATCCGCTTTCAGAGAGATCATGCCGCCGAGCGTTGAACCCGCGACCTCGATGATCACTGCCGTTTCGTCATCACCGAAAGATGATCCGTAAAGCATTGCCATGACGACCGCAATGAATGGTATCTCCTCGTTCACAAAAATTCGTGAAGAACCGCTGCCCGGTATCGTTATATCACCGATGCCTCCGGATATCACACACATATCACCGGATTCAACGTAAATATTGCATGAAAAACCGTCAACGCTGAAGTAGAGGTTCGTTCTTACGTCAGCATCAAAACCGACCGCGAGCGTGTTCTTTGTGTTGTCATACGATATCTTCGCACCCTCTTCCGAATCCGCACTTATGCCGCCCATAGCTATCGGCACAGCGGCCAACAGCACAAGTATGACCAGCGCCGCCTGCATCGCGATGACAACTCCGTTCGGGATCAGAGAGAGCTTGCTCATGCGGTCGCGAACATTGTGCTGAGCAATATATTAGACTACCGAAGACAACTTTGCGCACCCCTTTATTTTATAATTTAAGGGAATGTAAAGTTTGAATACTGATACGTTAATCGCCGGGCAATGGCAGACATAATGATCCGCAAGAGAAAACGTCTCAGAGCGAAAGAGGTAAAGGCGTATTCTCAGGAGCTGGAGGAACTGCTCGGGATAAAGGCATTCACAGCCGACGATGCGGTGGATCTTGCGGAGAGCAGCGAATTCAATGTTATTTTTGTGAACGGCGAGATATTGGCGATGGTATACGGCAGCAAGACGTTCCTTACCGTCAGGGGAATTCTAAAATACAGGCCGCAGAAGTTGTTCGTGACGGTCGACATGGGCGCCGTCCCGTACGTAACGAACGGCGCGGACATCATGGCGCCGGGCATCGTCGATGCTGATACGGGAATAAAGGAAGGGGACATTGTGTGGATACGCGATGTCAAGAACCTGGTGCCGCTGGCGATAGGGGTGGCAGCGGTGTCAGGCGAGGAATTAAAGAAGGGCGGGAAAGGAAAAGTGATAAGGACGATACACAACGTCGGCGATAAACTTTGGAAGTCTGACGAGCGGTGACATGATGCAATTGATCAAGAGGAAGAAAGCGGCCACCATCGTTGAACCTAAAGGATTCATAGATCTCACAGAATTTCCGTTGATCGTTCCGGAGGAGACCGATGCACGGGTGAAGATAATGGAGATAAGGACATTCGAGGATATCTCATTAGCATCGGACCTGGCATACAAAGGCAACATCCTCTTCATAAGATGCGCACTTCCGGACGAGAACAGCAAAAGTGCGATGGAGATGATAACCGCCGAACTAAAGAGGATAGCCAAGGACTGCGGCGGCGATATGGTGATAATAGGCGACACTTTCATTCTAATGACAACGAATGGCGTAAAGATCGAAAATATGATATCCAAGAGAAAGAAGAGGATATGATATGGAAAAAGTTATCCACGACCCGCTGCACGGCAGCATCTCAGTGAATGACGTGTTCCTCAGGATCCTGTCAAGACATGAGATGCAGCGTCTGCGCAACGTGAAACAGCTGGGAATGGCGCACGCTGTCTTTCCAGGCGCAAATCATACAAGACTGGAGCACAGTCTCGGCGTTTATCATCTGGCAGGAAGGATGGGGAAAGCGCTTGGACTGAACGATGATGATATAGAACATGTGCGTGCCGCCGCTTTGCTGCACGATGTGACACACCTGCCGTATTCTCACAACCTTTCAGAGCTGTTCGAGAATAGGATGCTCACGGACCATATGGAAATGGCAAGGGACCTGATCAAAGGAACGATACCGACGTATTCGGAACGCGATGAGGACATGTTAGGCGGTACGGGAACGATATCCGAGCTGCTTGAAGAGAACGGGATATCAACGGACATCGTTTGCGATCTCATCGCAAAACCCAGGTCGGACACGAAAGGACTGGGAACATTGATGTCATCAGGCGAGAAACAGTCGTTCTTTTCTTCGAAGGACCATCTGCATCAGATGATACACGGTCCGGTGGACGTGGACCAGATGGATTATTTGCTGCGGGATGCACATTACACGGGCGTGGCGCACGGTTCCATCGACATCGATCGTCTGCTGACGCAGATGAGGGTGCACAATAACACCATCGTACTGGAGCGCGGAGGGGTCGTTGCCGCCGAGGGGCTGATGGTATCACGCGCATTGATGTACAGTTCCGTTTATTTCAACAAGACGGTGAGGATAGCGGAGATGATGTTATCGAAAGCGGTCGAATTATCAGATGTCGATATGAGCGTCCTGCATCTGATGGACGACGCCGATCTGCGGTCAGAACTTACGGCACAGCGCGGCAGACCGTCGGAGATAGCGAGGTCGCTGATCCATCGGAGATTATACAAAAAGGCGTTCTCGGCGTATTCAACGGACATTGACGAAGAACAGCTGAAAAAGATAGTCAGATATTCGAAATATGAGGAAAAGAAAAAGCTTGAGGGCGAGATAGCGGAAATTGCGAAAGTTGATTATTCTGACGTTATCGTCGATATTCCGTCAAGATCCTCGCTGCTGTCGAATCTGAAGATAGGAAAGACGGACGTCTCGATATTACATGACGGCCGCGTCAGACCGATAACACGCATATCGCCTGTTTCAAAGGCGCTGCAGAGCCGCGACACATTCGCATGGGCGGTCATGGTCTCATCTCCGGACGAGTACAAAGAACGCGTTGAAAAGGCGACAGCGTCGATACTCAGCCTTTGACGACGCCGAGAGGTCTGAGGCGTGCGACCTTTCCAGTCAGTCCGGAATCGCAGACAACAGAGACGACCTGGTCCACATCCTTGTACGCCTCCGGTGCCTCATCCAGCACTCCGCCGTCGGTACCGGTCTTCAGATAGATATTGCGGGCCTTCATCGAATTGCGGAGGTCATTGATGCTCAATTTATCGAACGCCGCTTTCCGTGACATCTTCCTTCCGGCACCGTGACACGTCGATCCGAAGCTTTTCTTCATTGCTTCCGGAAGGCCGACAAGAACGTACGTCCCTGCGGACATGTCCCCGGGAACTATAACGGGCTGTCCGACAGCTCTGTAAATATCCGGAACGTCACGGTGTCCCGCGGGGAACGCCCGCGTTGCGCCTTTCCTGTGCACAAGGACGTCCATCTTTTTTCCGTCCACCTCATGTGTCTCTTTTTTAGCTATGTTGTGAGCAACGTCGTACACAACATCCATTCCCATTTTTTCTGCGTCATTCTTCATCACATTCTCAAAGGACTCGCGGATCCAGTGAGTTATCATCTGACGATTGGCCCAAGCGTAATTCGCACCGCATGACATCGCTTTGTAATATGCGGAACCTTCGCGTGAAGATAACGGAGCGCACGCCAATTGGCGGTCAGGCAATTCCAGCCTGTTGCGTTTAACATACTGTTCCATCACCTGCAGGTGATCGGTAGCTATCTGATGGCCGCATCCGCGCGATCCGCAGTGAACAGTTATTGTGATCTGACCCTCCTCGAGTCCGAACGCCTTTGCGGCCTTCTCATCATAGACCTTCTCCACGACGTCGATCTCAATGAAATGGTTCCCGGACCCCAGAGAACCGACCTGTCCCTCCCCCCGTTTGACAGCTTTCTCACTGACGTGTCCGGAATCAGCTTCTTTCATGCATCCGTTCTCTTCCGTTACATTGAGGTCGCGTTCCCATCCGTAGCCGTTCCCTACGGCCCATCTCGATCCGCTGTTCAATATCTCGGCAATAGAGCCAGCGTTTATTTTTTCGATACCTTTGGAACCAAGTCCGGAGGGTATGTTCTTATACAGTTCGTCAGTAAGCAAGGTCACTTTTCCTTTGACATCATCCTGTTTCAAATTTGTTCTTATCAGCCGCACACCGCAGTTTATATCAAATCCTATGCCTCCGGGAGATATGCCGCCGTCGTTACCTTCGACGGCAGCGACACCGCCTATGGGAAATCCATAGCCCCAGTGGACGTCCGGCATTGCCAGCGAGCTTCCCACGATGCCGGGGATGCCTGCGACGTTAGCGGCCTGCTGCGGCGCGTTATCCTCAGATATCTGCGAGATAATCGATTCATTAGCGAAAAGTATGGCATTTGTTCTCATTCCCTTAACGTGACCTTTCGGTATCTCCCACATGTTGTCGTTGATCTTGTTCAGTTTACCGTTCCATGCCATTTCGTTTCACCATCGTATGTATATGCTGACCATTAATAAAATTGAACACAGGTGGGGCCGAGACCGAGATTTGAACCCGAGTCAAGGGATCCACAGTCCCCTAGGATAACCAAGCTACCCCATCCCGGCCATGTGTGTATCCGCACCATCATTTCGTTGTACATAAAAGTTTTCCCTTTATTCCTGCCGTTAGACATATATATCGTGCATCCGAAAACATAAAAGGCATCTTAAAAAAAAGTTCCGGCATATCACGCACGGTCAAAAATATACGTTCTTTTACAGATCTGCCACAATATTGTCTATTCAGGGCGAAACGGTTATAAAAGAATAGCATTACTGAGAGGAACATGACAAAGAGAGACCTGATCTCGGTCCTGGATATGAAGGACGATATGCCGGAACTGATCGACCTAGCTATAAAGCTGAAGAAAGAACGCGGTCAGCACGGGGCACCGTTAAAAGGTAAGACGCTGGCCATGATATTTGAAAAGCCCAGCACACGGACGAGGATATCATTCGGCGTGGCTATCAGTGAACTAGGGGGCATGCCCATGTACATAGCATCATCGGAGATGCAATTGGGACGCGGGGAAACGGTTGCGGACACAGCGAAAGTGATGAGCCGTTTCGTTCACGGGATAATGTACCGTGCTTACGATTACAAGATAACCGACGAATTGGGATTGCAGGCGACCGTTCCGGTCATAAGCGGCCTCGATAATCTGGAACATCCGTGTCAGGCACTGGCCGACATGGTGACGATAAAGGAGAAGAAGGGCGCGTTCCGCGGCAAAAAATTCGTGTATCTCGGAGACGGGAACAATGTTTGCAACTCGCTGATGTATGCGTGCGCGATACTCGGAATGGACATGGTCGTCGCCTGTCCGGCGATACGGATGCCGAACGCCGAGATAATGCTGAAGGCATCCCGAATAGCCGATCAGAATGGTTGCCGCATATCTGCGAATGTCGAACCGCTAGAGGCGTGCAAGGACGCTGACGTCCTTTACACCGATACGTGGATCTCAATGGGGGATACGCTCTCTATCGATGATGCGTTCCGGATCTTCAAAAAGTATCAGATCAATTCCGAGCTTTTGTCGGTGGCAAAGAAAGACTGCATCATCATGCATTGCCTGCCGGCGCACCGCGGCGAAGAGATCACAGCGGAGGTCATAGACGGACCGCAGAGCGTGGTGTTCGATCAGGCCGAGAACAGACTGCACGCTCAGAAAGCGGTGCTGTACACGCTGCTCAGGTGAGCTGCGTTTCGATCACGCTTTCGATGATATGAAGGAATTCATATTCCTTGCCGGAAGGTATCGTCGCGCCCGCGGCGATATTATGGCCGCCGCCGAAACCTCCGACGCGCTCAGCCGCCGTCTTCACAGCGGAGGAGAGGTCCAAACCTTTTATGATCAAACTTTTATCCGCTCTTGCTGAAACTTTCACACCATCGTCGGCATTCGCGAACGCTATCATCGGTATGTCGTTACGAATGCCGTCCGAACCAAGTACCATCCCGGCGGCTATCCCGACTATCGTGTCCCTGATCTCGCCGTGCGCATGGAAATACTGAACATACTTCTTTTCACGGATGATCTTGTTCTGTTTTATGTAATTCAGCGCTATCGATAACTGTTTCTTATGTTCGCTTCTGTTCTTCGCCGCTTCGCTCAGTGCGTTCTTATCCCCGAGACATATCCTTAGGCCCACAGGCGCATCGTCGTAACGGCCGCATGAGTTAAGCAGCGTCGCAAATTCTTTCGCATCCCTCAGCTCGGTCCCCTTCCTGAACCTCGGAAGCACGCATACTTCGCCGATGAGCCTTTCGATGCCCGATCCTCCGAGTCTTTCGATCAGTGATATTTTTACAGCATCCTTCTCATCATCGTCAAGGTCGCTCCAGGCCCTCCACGAGCCGTTCCTTTTCAGTTCAATATTTAATTCTGTGAAGAAACGGGAACATTCCGTGTATTCAGATGTGAGCCCGGGGATCACAGGGTCATTGCAGTACTGTATGAATTGTGTCAGCGGTCTTGTTTCGCGTCCGAAGAGGCGGAGATCGCTGATCACTTCGATATCTCCATTCCCTTCCGCATCTGAAAGTATCTTTCTGTTGTATCCTATGAATTTTGATCCTGCTTGGTCTTGAATATCCCCGCTGGCACCTATCATCGCAAGATAGGCAAGGTCCTTATTTTTCTCATCTGCAGCCTTGGATATCATGTACGTGACGCCGGCGCCGCTTATCTCTCCCGAGCCGTCCATGCCGCGGGTGTGAGGGTTCACGTGAATAAGTCCCGAGAAGTCGAACAGGGACGTCTGTCCGTTCATCCACCCCGGGTCCGGAACGTGATGGTCCGCGACGATGACGTTCTGTCTTGTTATTGCGGACAGGTACCCGCTTCCGAGATCGACCAACCAGACCAACGATGCGCGGCTGCCGTTGACCTTTTCTATAGAGGCGTCATCCAATTTTTTTACGAACACCACATCATGCTTTTTCTTCAGGCGTTCAAGCGTCCTTGACGCTATCGCCGATGCGCATATCCCGTCCGCATCGATATGTCCGATAACAAGGACATCATCCGCCTCTCTGATCGCCGATGCCGCCGCGGCCGCGTCACGTTCTAACATCTCATATCTGGCATCGGACGCTGGCATGTACCCCGTATGGGCGTACATGCGCATATAGTGTTCGGTATGTTCCCGGCTGCGCAGCAGGTGCCGAAGAGTTTACGCGGCCGTGACCGCAACGATGAGAAGGAAGAAAAAGCAAGGCAGAACAATAACATCATGACGGACGGCACAGAGTGAAAGGATGATGTTATACGATAAACAGTGACCGATCCCGGGAAGCGATGCGTGACAGTTATATCGCCTCATATGATACGCATCATGTGGATTCGATCGAGATATTACCCGGCGTGCGGGCATCCAACGACAGATGCCTGATCCTTGACGATGGGCCTACCGTTATAATGGGGGACCTCCACATCGGTTACGAGAAGGCGCTCGAGGGGGAAGGGATATACCTGCCGAGGGTGAACACCGATTCCATCCGCAGCTCTATGAATCGCATAATATGCAGGCACGAACCAAAGAGGATAGTGCTCTTAGGGGACATAAAACATGATTTCGCGAGGCCTCCCTACGAATGCAGGCTGGAGGTGACGAAGATCATAAGAATGCTGACGGACGCGGCCGAGGTCATAGTGATAAAAGGGAATCATGACAACTTCCTGCAGAACATACTCTCAGATCTGGGCATGCAGGTTCTGGACCACGTTGATATCTCAGGATTCAGACTCGAGCACGGGCACGCCGACTCCGGCGTAAGACCGGTGATAATAGGGCATGAGCACCCTTCCGTCAGGATATCAGGAGCGATGTCGGGAAGCGTGAAATTGCAATGTTTCCTGTATTCCAAGGAATCCGGTGTTCTGGTGATCCCTCCGTTCAGTCCGTTCTCATCAGGTAACGACCTCTCGGAGGAATCGTTCATGTCCGATGCATGTAAAAAAGCGGATATGGACAAGGCGCAGGTGTACGGCGTATCCGAGATAGGGATGATGAGACTGGGGCCTTTGGGAGAGCTCAGGGATACGGAAATTTAATAAACCCTGTTTAGGTAGTATATATTGATTTTTATCATGTGTCCGGGCAGATATATTTAGTATATAGTCCAAAAATGTAACTGCGATTAGCCTAAAAATCACCATAAATATAGCTAATATATTCACATCTGGCTTAACAATGTGTTAAATAGATATATCAATGGATATAGCATCCATCCATAAAAGCCTTTATTTACGCTATTTTGATACAATTGTCAACATCTCAAAAATAGAAGATGGAGGTAATTAATATGAGCGCAGAATTAGACGCACTTATAAATATAGTTGTCAACGGTAAGATCAAAGAAGCGACGGACGCGACACAAAAATGTCTTGACGCAGGCATCGAAGCCAAAACGATCATCTTCGAGGGACTTTCAAAAGCAATGGCCATCGTCGGTGAAAAATACGCAGCGAAACAGTATTTCCTTCCGCAGGTTCTCCTGTCCGCGAACACACTCTACAAAGGCCTCGACCTTGCCTTGCCCCTCCTGAAAGGAAAGGGCGGATCGAAGGGATCCGTTGTCATCGGCGTTGTAGAAGGAGACGTGCACGACATCGGAAAGAACATTGTCAAAGCAATGCTGACCGGTCTTGGGCTCACAGTCATCGACATGGGAAAGGACGTACCGATAAAGGACCTGATCGGAAAGGCAAAGGACACCAAATCCCAGATCCTCGCAGAGTCTACACTCATGACCCCGACGCTCGAGGGAATGAAAGAGACCGTGAAAGTTCTGAAGGAAGAGGGACTGAACGCAAAGATAAAGCTCATGATCGGCGGCGGTGCAACTTCGCAGGAATTCGCAACGCAGATCGGAGCGGACGGCTGGTCCTACGACGCTGTTGAGGCGACGAAGGTAGCACAGAAGTTCCTCGGCATCTGATCACGTCAAGGGTTCGCGAAACTTTTTCCATTATCCTTATTTTGTTCTTTTCATGGTTCGGACGGTCACAGAGGAAAAGTTATACGGTATATTGATGGTTTAAATAGTTATACGGTAATAATCCCGCATGGTGCAAAGGTCAGAATTCGATCCGTGGGTCTTGGAATGGATCGCCGACGAGAAGGCAAAAGGCAGAAAATGTTTTGATGTCAAGAGATCCGGGAATGCATATTATGTTTATTATCAGACAACGAGGTATAATTCTCTGTTGAAGAAAAGGGAGAAGGTCTCAGGATATCTGGGAAAACTTGTGCAGGGATTCGGCCTTGTCGAACCGGACAGACAGGAGGAATCAATGAAAGATGAGGTGTCTGTTGCAAAATACGGTCTCGGAGTGGACACAGGCGGAACATTCACGGATGCGGTGATAATGGACCTCGATGATAACACGGTGATCGCAAAAAGAAAATCTCCCACAACGCACCGCGATCTTTCGATAGGGCTGCACGCATCCGTTGACGCTGTTTTCAATGCATGCGAGATAAGGCCGGAGGACATTTCGCTTGTCGGAATATCAACAACGCTTGCCACGAACTCGATCCTGGAAGGGAAGGGAGGGAACGTCGGATTGATACTCATCGGATGGGATCCTATGGGTCCAGTTCATTTCGGCGAGAAACATCAGGTATTCGTCAAAGGCGGTTTCGACAGCAGAGGCCGCGCGTTAGAACAGCTTGATGAGAACGAGATACGAAAAGCAATAAAGAAAGTGAGCAAAGGGGCGGACGCGATCGCAATTTCCGGTCTCTTTTCAACAATGAACACGGCTCAGGAGAAACGTGTGAAAGAGATGGCGGCAGAGATCACGAACCTTCCGACGGTAGCGGGGCACGAATTATCGGCGACGTTAGGCATAGACGTCAGAACGGAAACGACGGTACTGAACGCAAAGCTCATTCCCGCAGTGAGCAAATTCTTCGATGACGTAAAGAGAACATTCGAATCGAAAGGCATAACGGCACCGATAATGGCGTACAAGGGCGACGGTTCCGTTATGGACCTCGATCAGGCCAAGATGTACCCCGTGGAAACAATATTATCGGGGCCGGCGGCAAGTTCCGTCGGAGGTACGGCGTTATCGGGGATAGCGAACTGTGCGATCATAGACATCGGGGGAACCTCAACGGACATCGCAGTGATGGACGAAGGATTCCCGATGATACAGGAAGAAGGTGCCAGCGTCGGAAAATGGAGGACACGCGTCAAAGCGGTGGACATGTACACGGTAGCATTGGGCGGCGATTCGCGCATCACGTTAAAGGATTCGAACTTCTCGATCGGGCCGGACCGCGTAACGCCGTTGGCGGACCTCGCATCACGTTATCCTGAGGTCATAAGAAAAATAATGTATGACGATCTCATCGATTATTACATTGCGGACGATGATGCCGATACAGCTCAGATGACGGAAAAGGAAAAACGGGTATACAGCGGAATGAAAGGAAAGGGGCCGATGACGTCGTTGGCGATACGCGATGCAACGAACGGCTTATGGATGATATCTGATGAACTTGCCTCGCTGGTGAAAAAAAGCGCCCTGGAAGCTTCGACGCTCACTCCTACGGACATAATGGTATATTTGAAAAAATTTGAGTACGGCGATCCGAAAGGGTCCGAAGCAGGTGTCCATGCGATAGCCGAGAGATTGGGGATGACGGAAAGACAAGCGGCAATGATAATGTTCGAAGAAATAAAGATGAAGATATCGAACGCATTTATGACGAAGATGCTTGACGATGAGATGAAAGAATGGAACGATGATGCTTCATCCGGTCTGATAAAAAAGATGACATCCCTGAAAAGAGGAAAGGCCCTTGATATCTTGCCGAAGTTCAGGTTCCCGATAGTCGGCGTCGGCGCTCCGGCGGAAGCGCTGATGTCGGACATAGGCGAACGATTCGGTACAAAAGTGATATTCCCTGAGCATTATGACGTCTGCAACGCCGTGGGAGCGGTGACAAGCAAAATATCAGAATCCTTGACAGCGTCGGTGGCGCCGACGCTGGATTTCAGATTCTCAGCGTCCATACCGTTCATGGGAGTGTTATACTACGACCGTTTTGAGACGGCGGTACAGGCGGCGTCGCGCAGCCTGACAACGTATCTGACAGAAAAGGTAAAAAGATCGGGAGCGGTGAACATTAAGGCCGTAACAAGGCAGAAGGCACACTTCTCCACAGAAGGTGCGCGCGGCAACTGGGACGAGGAGGTTCTGGCAAGGACCATCAATTTCGCTGAGGTGACCGTCCGGGTGACAGGGGACCCTAAAACATTGTGATGCCGTGATCATCGTTGACTTCCATCACCAACAGACCTGATACTGACGGATCATTACCGGGAACCGGGATCAAAAGATAGGCATCTGGACAGTACGAGATTCAGGCAAGACAGGAGGCGCATACCTGTTAACTCGGGGTGCAGCAGCGTTAAATAAAGAAGGGGGACGCTCATATTAAATAACATGATTTCATTGCTCTTTCCTAGGAGATATAATCATGTCAATGACTCCAAGAGAAAGAGTACTCGCAGCAATGAGGAAAGAGAAACTTGACAGACCGCCCGTGGCGGTCTTCACACAGAGCGCGACCATCGGACAGATGGAAGCATTAGGCGTCTTCTGGCCGGAGGCACACTCCAACCCGAAGGCAATGGCAAAGCTGGGCGCAGGCCAGGCAGATATTCTCGGTTTTGAGGCAGTCAGAGCACCGTTCTGTCTTACCGCAGAGGCAGAGAGGCTGAGCTGTAAGGTCGACCCCGGAAAGCAGGACAGGACACCGATGCTGAAGTCGCACCCGTTCAAATTCGACCCGATGATGAGCGAATACGACGAGCCGAACCTGATGTCACCGGAGGAGTTCCTGAGCGAAGGAAGGCCGGCCGCAGCACTCGAGGGTATAAAACTTCTGAAAGAGCAGAAAGGTAAAGAATACGCAGTTGTAGCAGGTAACACCGGTCCGTTCACACTTGCCGGTCACCTGGTAAGCACAGAGAACCTCGTCTTCGGTATCATGATGGCACCGGAAGAGGTCACGAAATGGGTCAAAGCGGTCAACCCGATATGCAAAGCATACACACAGGCACTCGCAGACGCGGGAGCAGACGTCATTCAGATGTCCGAACCGTCAGCATCCACAGACCTTCTGTCACCGGACATGTTCGACGAGTTCGCAGGCAAATATGTGAAAGACTCGCTCGCACCGGTCAAGGACGCATTCTCCGTGTTACACATATGCGGTAACACCACGCCGATCATCAACAACATGATCGGAACGAAAGTATCCGGTCTCTCGATCGAAGAAAAGGTCGACCCGAAAGAAGCTGTCAAGATCGTCAAGAAGAGGGTCGCCCTCGTCGGTAACGTCGGTTGCGTCAACCCGCTGCTCATGGGAACGGCAGAGGACTGTTTCAAGCACGCAAAGGTCTGCAGAGAAGCAGGGTTCGATGTTGTTGCGCCGGGATGCGGTCTGTCCGCACTGACCAAGAACGAGAACCTCATAGCCCTCGTCAAAGCGATCAAAGGATGAACGATCGCAACCAAACCTTTTCCATAAACCTTATTTTTTGGATATTCTGCAGAGTTCAATGACATACCGCGATTTCCGGTGAAAGTATCGTAAAATCTTTCACATTCCGCATAAAAACAGATATGATACGAGGTTCAGTATACTTTTGATATAAATATATTGATTAACGGCGCTTTGTTACATATCCCGAGGAACCGGATACGAGAACTCTGTCCGTTCCGGTGATACCGTTAAGGTGGGTAAATATGGAAAAGATCACGAAACAAAAACGGGGCGTAGCACTTTCATTAATGATCGCGGCTTTGCTCGCGGTCACTGCGTTCTCCTTCATCTCTATGGAGAACGGCAGCGATGATGACGGCAGCACCCTGGGTGCCGCTGGGGATTATAATGCGGGCGACATTGCCGCCATCAACTTGATAATAAAGAACAACGGCCTGAATTGGACCTGTGCCGACCCTGCGGACGGAAGCAGCGTTCCGTCAGATTGGACCGGTGTGACATGGTCCGAGGACGATACGGACAGGCGTATCACAAAATTAGGATTAAGCAATACGGAGCTGTTCGGGGATCTGGATGTTTCCGGCCTTACGGCATTGGAAGATCTGAATTGCAGCACTAACGTACTGGAATCTTTGAACGTATCGGGCCTCGCGGCGCTTGAGACACTGTATTGCAACAACAATCTTCTGGTATCCCTGGACGTATCAAAGAACACTGCGCTGCGGAACCTGAACTGCGAGTACAATGTCATCGGGGCACTGGATGTTTCCGGCCTTACGGCGCTGGAATCCCTGAAATGCGGCGCTAACAAACTGATCGCCTTGGACGTTACAAAGAACATCCTGTTGGAATATTTGGACTGCGGCCTTAA
>JAIRJQ010000044.1 GCA_031260545.1 Methanomassiliicoccaceae archaeon
ATTGAAACGTCATTCTGCTTGTCGCTGATCTCGATACACTTATCGTCAATGGCAGAGGAGCTGGTGCTTTGGTCCACCGCCGAATTCGGTTTTATCGAGATCGCGGACACATATACCACGGGATCATCAATAATGCCGCAGAAAAGGAATCCGGATGTTGCGGAACTTATACGCGGAAGGGCCGGAGGTGTCATCGGTGATCTTGTATCACTTATGATGATGATGAAAAGTCTTCCGTTGACATACAACCGCGATCTGCAGGAAGATAAGGAGCCAGTCATGAGATCCGTCGATACCGTCCTTAGGTGCACGACCATGATGGCCGATATGATCTCGACAATAAAGTTCAATGAGGAACGTATGTACAGCATGGCGCTGAAAGGATATCTCAATGCCACCGATCTTGCCGATTACCTTGTAAGCAAGGGCGTACCGTTCCGCGAGGCGCACGGTGTCGTACGCTCTGTGATCATGTATTGTGTGCGTGAGAAAAGAAAGCTTGAAGGTCTCACAATATCGGAGATGAGGGGCTTTTCGGAACTCATCGAAAAGGATGTGTTCGATATACTCTCAATAGAGGGATGCGTTGAACGAAGAACGTCACCCGGCGGAACGTCATCACAAAGCGTGGACATCCAGATATTCGAATCTTTGAACGGGCTCATGGAAAGAGAAGATCGAATACGCCAGGAGTCGCAGATAATAGATGCCTGCTGGGACCGGCTATCATGATTCGATGATGTCGTTCTGCACCGTCTTGTACTGAACGCCGGATGCTGACAGCATTTCGCTTATCCTTTCGCCGATGCGGCTGACATCCGCGCCTTTCCCTACCGCCTTGATGTAAAATTCCTTCTTGTCCATAGGGAACACCATCCTCATGCGACCTTTTCGGTTGTACCCTTCCGGCTTCATGTTCCTTTCAAGGTCGGCCATGTTCAGTTCGATGAACATCATCAGGATCTCTTCGTCCTCGGGCATCTGATCCGTTTCTATGAGGAACATCTTCAGTATATCGGGGAATGCTGGTGCCAGATCTTTATACGGTGCCTTTCCTCCCAGAATAAAGTGGACGCTGTTAGCCTTCATCGGGTGTCCTAAAGGGGATTCACTATATATCTCTACGCTTTTTCTATAAATATTGTATTATAAAATACACAAAGTTTTCGTAAAGTTTTCGTAAAGTTTTCGTTGTTTAGTATTTGAACGAAAGAACGAGCGATGATACTATCTACCTGTTAGTAGTTTGACCATTATGAGATGCGCTCTTACGATAGCTGGCTCTGATTCGATAGGCGGCGCCGGCATACAGGCAGATATCAAAGCGATGGCCTCGCTGGGTGTGCACACGCACACCGTCATAACTGCGGTCACGGCACAGAACACTACCGCCGTGACGGCAATACTTCCTGTTCCGTGCGACATCATATCGGCACAGATCGATGCCGTCCTTTCCGATTCCGATGTCCGTGCCGTGAAGACCGGGATGCTGTACAGCCCGGAGATCGTTGAGGTTGTGATCGACCGTCTCGGCGACGTATCCATTCCTATTGTTGTCGATCCGGTCATGATCGCCAGCGTGGGCGACGCTTTAGCACGCGATGATCTCGTCGGGTCCATCAGAGGGGACCTTATGCCTGTCTGCGATCTTATCACTCCGAATAAATTCGAAGCGGAAGCGATATCCGGGATAAGGATAAGGGGCGAGGATGACGCGATGCGCGCTTGCGAGCTGATGGGAAAGAATGGAAATTCAGTATACATCAAGGGAGGCCACATGGAATCGTCCTCCGTTGTTGATATCTTATATCACGGGGCGGAGTTCAAAAGATTTGAATATCCGAGACTGGAAAGGGCGGGGCACGGCAGCGGCTGTGCGTTATCCGCATACATCACGGCGAATTTAGCGAAGGGCGTCGATATGGTCAATTCGATACTCGGAGCCAGGGATATGATCCAGCGTTCCATAGCATCGATGTACGTCAGAGGAAAGGGAGGCAAGGTCGTCAACTCCGCTGTGAATATAAAACAAATATACACGGACAGCGACATAACGAAGGGCATGGGCGCGGCGATAGACGACATTCTGAAAATAATACCGGGTTCGTGGGTCCCTGCCATCGGCATGAATATCGCGTATGCTACAGCGGATGCGAAAAATACCGACGATGTTGCCGCTGTCAGCGGCAAGATCACGCTGAGCAACGGACACCCGGTCAGGAACGGCGATATACGCTATGCTGCCGCGGAGCACATATCTTACATGATATTATCGGCCATGAGGTTCAACGACAATATGAGGGCGGCAATGAACATCAAGTATGACGAGGACCTTTTGAACGTGATGGAAGAGGTCGGCATGACCATCACGTCCGTCAACCGCGAGAAGTATCATGACGCGAGGCTCGGAGAGCTTACGACATTCGCCATAAGGGATCTGGGTTCAATGCCCGATGTCATATACGATATGGGCACGAATAAAAGGGAACCGATGATAAGGATGCTCGGTACCGATATAACGGATCTGAAAAGGAAGATAGGGCATATTATCTGAAAGTTTCTGCAGCGCCAATGATATCGACCACGGCAAGGATGTGAACTGGTCAAAATTGTCCGGTGATGAGCCACCTACCTTAACTCCTACCTTAACTCCTACCTTAACTCCAACTTGAGACTCTAAAAATTATCATAGACATTGCCAAAGGAGACAACGCAGATTATCAACGAAATGATCTTGAACTGTAT
>JAIRJQ010000114.1 GCA_031260545.1 Methanomassiliicoccaceae archaeon
TTCATTATTCCGGGATTTGCGTTCTTCATCACCGCGTAAATATCAGCACCGGAACGCCAGAACGCCTCCACTGCCGCATGTTCGCGTCCGCCGCCGCCAACAGTCAATACTTTCATGACATCACCATTAACAACACTTTCAAACAAGTTTCAATGCGCTGATGATCTCATCGACGCCCTTGTCCTTCTTCACGCTGCATTCCATCATCTTCAGCACACCGCCGGTGAGCCTTGAATAATCATTTTTTACTACGTTTATGTCAACGTCCACGTATTCGGCAATATCCGCCTTGTTTATCACTGCGATATCTGAATGTAAGAATATGTCAGGATGTTTTCTGACCATATCATCGCCTTCCGTGGTCGATATAACGACCATCCTGAGGTCCGCACCCAGCGGAAAATCAGCGGGACACACAAGATTGCCGACGTTCTCTATGAAAAGAACATCGATCGCGTGAAGATCCATCTTCTTCAGCACCTTTTTGACCATGTTCGCATCAAGGTGACACTCATGGCCGGTGTTGCAGTTCATCACCGTGATGCCGCCCGCCCTCATCCTTTTGAAATCATCGTCACCGGTGACATCACCGGCTATCGCTCCTACGCGCAGACCTTTCTTTGAAAGTTTTTCAGCCATCTTGATGATCAAGGATGTCTTTCCGGAACCGATGGAGCCCATGATGTCCACCGACCTGATATTGTGTTCTTTAAGCAGCTGATGATTAGCATGCGCGATCTTTGTGTTCTCTTTGAGAACATCGTACTCCATTCCTATCTCTGTGATATTGTGCACAGTATGTACAACATGAAGAATGTAATAACAGTTGCCGTACCATATTTTATATGTGCACTGCAAAGAGAAATAAACAAAGAGGGATTAACATAAAAAGTGAGAACATGAGATACTCCGACGAACTATCAAAGATGCTCAGATCGGCCGGTGCGAATGAGGGTTGTCTGATATCGTTAACTGTCGACGGCAAGGAGTACAAGGGCATACTTATGCCGCACAAGGACTCCTGTGATCCCGATGTCGCCGTCATAAAAATGAAGAACGGATATTACGCAGGCCTGAGGATCAACAGCGGATCATCAATAAAAGTGCTGGAGCAGCCTAACGTAAAGGTCACGGAGAGAAAGGAGCGCACCGTCAAGAAAGGACTGCCCAACCTGGTGCTTATAGCCACGGGAGGAACAATAAGTTCACGCGCCGATGCAAAGACGGGGGCGGCGGCGCCGGGACTGGCCGCAGAGGGGTTATTGGACCTGGTGCCGGAGGTCTTTGATATCGCCAACATAAGGACCAGAGATATCGTTTCCGTTTTCTCAGAGAACATCACCGTAGAGCATTGGCAGGAGATGGCCAAGGTCGCCGAGGAAGAATTGAATAACGGGGCGGACGGCATAATAATATCTCACGGAACGGACACGATGGGTTACACCGCTGCAGCGTTATCATTCATGCTCAGGGAGATAAGCGGCCCCGTCGTGCTAGTAGGGGCTCAGAGATCCACGGACAGGCCGTCATCGGACGCATTCGGCAATCTTCTCGCGTCCGTCAGATTCTGCGGATCGTCCAAAGCATCGGGTGTTTATGTGATAATGCATGATACGATGAATGACGGTTCTTATGCTGTACACAGGGGAACACGCGTCAGAAAGATGCACACATCCAGGAGAGATGCGTTCCGCAGTGTGAACGCAATGCCGGTGGCGCATATGGGCGATGATGGAAAATTAACATTCACGGACGATGTGCCAGCAGCATCAAAGAAAACAACGCTGCAAAAGAAAATGGAGAAGAACGTAACTCTTTTACAATTCTATCCGGGTATGGACCCGGCGCTGTTCAAAGATGTCGTCATGAATTCCAAAGGCATCGTGATAGCGGGTTCCGGGCTCGGTCATGTGAGCGACGCAATGGCAAAACTGCTCAAGGAGGCCGCGGACAATGGTACCGTCGTTGTAATGACGTCGCAGTGCATCAACGGACCGACAGGAATGAACGTTTACGATACAGGAAGAGAATTACAGAGGATCGGCGTGATACCGGTGATGGATATGTTACCGGAAACAGCATATGTAAAACTCATGTGGGCGCTTGCGAACTCAAAGGACGCGGATGATACGAAGCGCATAATGAGAACAACGCTCTCATACGAAATGAGTGACAGGAGGACCGCCGATGTCGTCTGGTGACCGGTTCATTTGCGGTATCGAGATACACCAGCAGCTGAACACCAAGAAACTATTCTGTTCCTGCGACAGCGAATTATCTGAAGAGAACGCATCCTCGTTCTTCAGAAGACTGAGGCCGATAGCCGGCGAGTCAGGGATAATGGACAGAGCGGCCCTCGCGGAATCCAAGAAACGAAAAGGGTTCAGATATCAAACACCGCCGAAGGTAAGCTGTTTGATAGATCTGGACGAAGAACCGCCTAATGGTGTGAACGAGGACGCACTCGATATCGTGCTGACATTTGCCGCGATGGTGAACGCAAAGATCATTGATGAAATTTATTTCATGAGGAAGATAGTCGTCGACGGGTCCGGCCCCGGAGGATACCAAAGGACGGCGATGGTTGCCGTTGACGGTCACATAGACGTGAACGGAAAGAGGATCAAGATCGAAACCGTATGTTTGGAAGAAGATTCCTCAAGGAAGGTGGAGGAGAAGGACGGCGAAGTAACGTACCGTCTGGACCGTCTGAGCATACCGCTGATAGAGATAGCAACCGGCCCGGACATAAGAACTCCAGAAGAAGCGATGGAGGTCGCGTTACGCATCGGAACGATACTCAGGGCAACGAAAAGAGTGAAACGCGGGATAGGAACGATACGCGAGGACATAAACGTCTCGATACCGGGAAACTGCCGTACGGAGATCAAAGGCGCCCAGGAATTAAGATTACTGCCGACGTACGTTGAGAATGAGGTGCAAAGGCACACGATGCTGCTGGAGATCAAAAGAATACTGGGAACGCGCGACGTTTCCATATGCGACGAAATGATCGACGTCACCGATATATTCAAAGAATGCACATCAAAAGTGATCAAAGGCGCCCTTTCCGATAAGGGAAAGGTGTTAGCGGTGAAACTGCACGGTTTCGCGGGCCTCCTGAACGGGGACGACGGCAAGCTGCGCCTCGGAGCGGAGATGGCCCAGCGCGCCCGCACCAAAGGCGTGAAAGGGATATTCCATTCCGACGAGTTACCGGCGTACGGCATAGACAAGGAGTTCGTGGACCGCGTCAGGGAAAAGCTGAACGTTCTCGGAAAATATGACGCATTCGTCCTTTGCGCTGAAAAGGAGGGGAAAGCGAAAGCGGCCCTCGAGGCGGTCATAGAAAGGGCGAAGGAATCGCTGATAGGCGTCCCGGAAGAAACACGCGACCCGCAGCCGGACGGTACGTCGCGATATATGAGGCCTCTTCCCGGAGCGGCCAGGATGTATCCCGAGACGGATGTGCTGCCGATCGTGATAACAAAGGAAAAGATGAAACAGATATATGACAACCTGCCGGAACTTCCGGAGAAGATAGAGAAGAGGCTTGTCACAAACTACGGACTGAACGAGCAGCAGGCGCGGCAGATAGTACGTGAAGGAAATGAGGATATATTCTGCAGGATAGCCAAGGATAAGGAAATGATATCCGTGGCCGCCACAACATTTTTGAATATATTCGCAGAGATGGAGAGAGAGGGAACGGACGTTGCCGCGATCCCGGAAAATACTATACTGGCTATATTCAAATCCCTGAAAGAGGGAAAGTTCGCCAAGGAGGCGCTGCCGTCACTTTTCAGGGAGACAGCAAAAGGTACGCCCGTGAACGACGCGATATCTAAGCTCGGTCTGAGCACAATGAGCGAAAGCGAAGCGTCGAAGATAATAGCGAAGATCGTCAAAGAACGCGAAGCATTCGTCAAAGAGAAAGGGGCGGCATCCGCCGGCCCCCTGATGGGGCCTGTGATGGAGGCGCTCCGCGGCAAACTCGACGGAAAGAAGATGAACGATCTGTTGATGGAAGAGATAAAGAAGGTCCTTTAGAGGCGTATCTCCAGAACTTTCAGCAATTCGAAGAATAGCTTCCTCTCACCTATCACGGTAACGTCGTACCCGTCAAGCACCTCATCCAGGCGCTGCTGGTCCATTAACGACGAAGTGACGATAACGAATCTCCCTCTCGGGAAAAGATGACCTTCGACCTCATTCAGAAGTTTCGGCAACGGACCGATGCCGTCGTCGCCGCCGGACCATGCCTTTTCCAATGTTCCGGTATCATTCACGGGAAGATACGGAAGATTGAATACGATCGTGTCGTAATGGGAATCAATGTCCTCATAAAGGTCCGAAAGGCGGACGTCCATGTACGCACCGTTCGCCGCCGCATTCTTCCTTGTAAGTTCGACCGCCGCCGCGTTGATGTCCACCGCGGTAACGTCGGCACCGTTCTTGGCGCAATGTATCGCAACGACCCCGCTGCCGCATCCTATCTCAAGTACGCGTTCCCCGTCCCTTATTTCTAAAGATTCGATGAGGAGTATGCTGTCATCGCCCGGTGAGTAGACGTCCTCGCGCTCCTCTATCCGTATTCCGGGATCATACAACATATCCCCACCATCACAATCCACGCCTTAAATATTTGCAGAACATCCCCGTGATATGGAGGAGGCATCATGGGTAGTGATAGCGGTGATAGCGGCAACGCTCATGGTGCTGGCATGGCGCAGGAGCAACCCGACGGCCGTTCTTCTGGTGTCGAACATATCGATATTCGCGGTCACGATGATCGCATTCAATGACTCTTATAATTTCACGGCGTTCGATCTCGGTTTCAAGACACCGTACTTCTTCGAAGGTAAAGAATTATGGACGCTCATAACATCGTTGTTCCTGCACTCTGATTTCACGCACCTCGTGTTCAATATGCTTTATCTGATACTCATCGGTTTTGCGCTGGGATCCCGCATGGGCAGATGGCGGTTCCTGGCAGTTTATTTCATCGGCGGAGCATTGGGGAACATTGCGTTCGCGGTGACCGAGTGGAATGCGGATATATTTTATGTGCTCATAGGTTCGTCGGGCGCAATATCAGCACTCATGGGTGCGATGATAATGCTCTATCCGAGAGAGAAGATAGTATTCCCGTTGGGCCCGATAATAACGAACCGGTTCAGCGTGTGGCTTCCGATAATGGTATGGTTCGTTCTGCAGTTCTTCCTGTTCTTCGCGGACAGTGCTTCCCCTGTCGCATACGCCGCCCATCTCGGAGGATTTGCGGCGGGAGCCGGATTAGCGTGGCTTATACGGCCGAGAAGGGCCAAGGACGAAGAGGACAGGCGCAGGGCCGACATATCGCCGCTGAAAGCATTGTGCACTGAACCTTACCTCAAAGAGATGTACGATTATGCGGAGAACGCCAGAGAGGATGAAACAAGAGCGATGTGGGTCGAGAGGATACTGCTGCACGTCAAATGTCCGGTATGCGAATCAGGGATCGCAGCAAAAGGAAAAGGATTCGAATGCAGGAACGGCCACAAGATATGAACAGACTGGACATACTAGCCGTAGGCAATTTGATACGGAACGGTAACACAATAGAGGAAGCACACTCGACATCAACGCTCATCCGTTCAGGCAATGTGAACATTGTCGTTGATACAAGCACAAAAGAGATGCTCCCTGCGATCAAAACGTCAGTAAGACAGGTCGGCGTGTTACCTAAGGATGTGAGCATCGTAGTTCTGACACACATGCACGACGACCATTGCGGGAACAACGACCTTTTCGGAAAGGCGAAGTTCTACGTACGCAAAGAAGAATGTCCGGAAGAAAAAAGTTTCATCCAGGTGTCCGGGAACACAGAGATAGCACCCGGTGTCAGGCTTGTTCACACTCCCGGCCATACAGAAGGGTCGATGAGCGTGTTCGTTGAAAGCGAAAGAAGGTATGCGATAGCAGGGGACGCGATACCGTTGGAGGACAATTACAGAAAAATGGTACCTCCCGGCATCAACTATGACGTAACGATAGCAATGGAAAGTATTAAATCCATAACAGACTACGCTGATGTTATAGTTCCTGGACATGGTTTTCCGTTTCTCAGGGACGCGAGGAAAGAGAGATGAGCGAAACCCCTGACGAAATATACTTTGAATGCCCGGATTGCGACGACATCACGATACACGATGTGCTGAAGGGGAAAATGGGAAAAAGCTCAATGGACGCCACGATAAGATGTCAGGACTGCAACCTCGTAAGGACAACGACCGTACAATTTCCGAAAAAGATCGAAGTGAAAATAGTCATCAGCGACGGTGCGATATCCGAGAGAACAACGATGATAATCGAGGATGACGATCTTTTGAAGATCGGTGACGAATTCCATATGGATGACGGCCATCAGGTAAAGATAACCGGTCTTGAACTGAAACAGGGAAGACGTGCGGACAAAGCAAGAGCTACGGAAATAACAACGATATGGGCGATCCAGTTCGATATGATAGACGTCAAGATATCGATCAACGATGACCGTAAGACATATTCAAAATCCGTACTTTCATCACCGGACGACGAGTTCACGGTCGGCGACATATTAAGTTTTGATGATATGGACTGTCTGATCCACTCGATAAAAATTCCGGAGCGCATGGTGAGAAGAGGTTCCGTAGAGGCAAGGAACATCACGCGCGTGTACGGAAAGTACAGAAGACGGACATACGCCGTACTCGATCTGGAGTAAGGTCAGCGTTTTCGTATCAATGGCAGAGAAGGGGCCGAATTCCTCTCTCCGCGCTCAGCTAAGATCTCCGGCGGTACGTAGACCTTCCCCCGTGCGTAAAGTTTCAGATCTTCGATGGCAAGGTCCATATTTTCCGTATGCATTCCAGGATATGCGATTGCCATATCTCTAGCCGAAGCCTGTTTTACGATCTCTTTGCTGCTTTCGCTGGTATGGAAATGCCAATATCTGTAGATGTATCCGATCCAGTATAATGCGTCTTCCGAATACTGTTTACCGGGGATCAGTTTATCGCCGGCCTCATCGATGAGCTCTTCCATGATATATTCCTCGCCAAGCCACTGCAGCCTGTTGAATTCCATGTCAAGGTCTGCTGCGCATCGCGACCGCATGAAGGCATTGATGAACTGCTCGCTTGCGAATCCTCTCTTCAATGAATTTTCAAAGAGTTTGCCCTGAACCGACTGTAATGTCAGCATCGTGCCGCTATCCATACAATTATCCCTCCCGTTCCATCATTTCATCGAAGAACAAGCCTTCAGACATTGTCAATCCCGTCCATAAGGATAATGTCCAAGACGTCCGATAAATTCTTACTGCGGATGATACGGTCCGATACCGCTGTCACAGCTTTATCGATAGGGTTGAAAGCTATCGCAAGGCCTGCGGCCTCCAGCATTTTCACATCCGTATACGAGTTGCCTATCGCGACCGTCTCTTCCTTGCTGGCACCATACTTTTTCATGAACTCTCGCGTCATTATCCCTTTGTCCGTGAGATCAACGTTCACCCGTCCCTCCCCGGTGAGCGTTCCGTCCGGATACGTCAATATGCTGTTCGCGGCATGACCGTCGAATTTGAACTCGTTCGCTATCATCTCTGCCGCAACATCGATGCCGCCGCTTACGATGACACTCTTTATTCCGTGGTGTGAAAGCGTCGCTATAGTTTCCTGGATCCCCTGTATGAGAGGCATATCCTGCAATTCTTTCACGATGTCGGATATCCTGATGCCGGGATATTTTTCCATCCACAGGCGGACGTCACGGCGTATGAACTCCGGTTCGTCGATC
>JAIRJQ010000045.1 GCA_031260545.1 Methanomassiliicoccaceae archaeon
CCGAGAGAAAGCAGACACGGCGGTGCCGGTGTAAAGGTGCTGTCGGAGGATGATTGAATGAACACGATAAGCGATGAGAAGATCGACCGTTACCTGAGCATAACAAAAGCGGCGCTCGATAAGATACGGGTGGCCGCGCCCGACAGGTCCTTCGGAAAGAAGATGGCCGACGATTTTTTGAATATGGCCGTGTCATATTACAATGACGCCAAACATTTCAGGGAAAAGGGGGACCTTGTGAATGCTTTCGCTTCTGTGAATTATGCGCACGGATGGATCGACTGCGGTGCCCGCATCGGTTTATTCGATGTCGGCTGCGACGACAGGCTGTTCACGCTTTACGAATGAGCCTGGGGCCTTCGTCGCCGGACGAACATGATATTATTACGATGCCGTCCCCTAACAATTCCCGGGTCCGTTCTTCGTCCGCATTCGTGAATATACTGTTGCCGAGCATGCACATCGATGCGCTGTGATCCTTCCTCAGCAAGCGTAACGCAGACGTCACATCCTTTGTTTCGAGACCTATAGAATATGAGAATCTTGCTGACACATCGTATAAGATCTTCTCTGTCTGGCTATTAAGATATTCGGTGACGCATTGCTTTCCGGCAGATGTTATTTTTTTCATTATCTTTTCATCAGAAAGTACTTTTTTTGTGTCAACGGGCACCCCTAATACCGCAACGGTCACGTCCGTTCTTATCCCGGTGTCCACTGTCCTTCCGTACGGCGGAATGCCTGCGCTCACCCTTATCGGCTGACGTCCTCCCAGAATGCCTGCGACGTCCCCCAACCCTCCTCCGTTCCTGACCTCCGCGGCGTGTGCCGCTTCATATGCATTCTGTTCCTCTTTTCCGGAGGCGGCTGCTGCGCATAATCCCGCGGCGACGGCGCCCGCGGCGCTCATGCCGAACCCCTGCGACACCGGCAGCTCGTTATCAATGATCATATCGAACCCCCTTCCGGGTGCCAATGCCGTTACGGCCGCTTCGGATATCTTCGCTTCCGCGTGTTTTCCGTCCATGATCGTGACCGTCTTCCCGTCACGGCGTTCTTCGAGCGTCACCGTCACTCCTTTGTTCAAACGAATTCCGGCACCTGTCGACCCCGTGGTCATCACGTTGTCCGTTCGTACCGGGGAGAAGAAACATGATATGTGGCCGGGACAGAACGCTTTGGTCATGTGAGCTCAGCACACATGTCCAGTATAGCATCGGCCACGTCCGCCTTCGTTCCCGATATATCTTTATCGGCATCTCTTTTTACGATCACAACGCGCGACGAGCTCTTGCCGGCGACATCGATGTCATTGGCGACTACTGCCGATATATCGTACTTGATCAGGCGCCCTCTCGCGGCCGCGATCAGCGCTTCGCGGTCAAGACCGGATTCTGCTTTGAATCCTATCACATTCTTACATTTGGCGCGTATCTCCGGCAGGACCTTCGGAACGGGGACCAACTCCATTTTGATCGGTCCGTCGCTGGAGATCTTTCCCTTGCTGACCTTCGTGGACGCGAAGTCCGCGAGCGCCGCCGGAACTATGACGATATCATGTTTTATCTTTTTGACCATCTTCATCAGATCGTTCACGGTCTCGAATCTTTTGATCGGTATGTGTCCCGGTAACGGTGTGCTGCACCCTCCCATCCATAATTCCGTGTCGGCGCCTCTTTCGAATGCGCGTTCCGCTATCTGCACCGCCATTAATCCGGTCGAGCGGTTCGTTATCATACGCATTGAGTCTATCGGTTCCTCGCTGCGGCCTCCGATCACCAATATCTTCTTTCCTTTGAGGTCGTTCTTTGACATCAGTTTGAAGACCCAGGCGATCACTTCCTCCTTCGATACCACCTTGGCCCTCAGATCTTCGATGTTCGGGCCGAGGAACATCACTCCGCTCTCTTTCAGCATTGCGATATTCCTCTGCACCGCAGGATTTCTGTACATTGAGTCGTGCATCGCCGGTGCGATTACCACGGGGGCCCTCGAGCCCATTGCGACCGTTGCCATCGTTGTCACCGGCGTATCGTCTATGCCGAGCGCGATCTTTGATATCGTGTTCGCCGTTGCCGGATATATCAGGAAAAGATCTGCCACGCTCCTGTCTCCCAACATTGAGACGTGTTCCGCCTGCCCCGTGATCTTTGTGACCGGAACGTTACCGGATGCGAACTCCATTGACGTTGCCGTAACAATATCCTGGGCGTCCTTCGACATCACCGGTATCACCTTGGCGCCGTGCCTTATCAGCTCTCTTATCGCAGAAAAGCACTCTGACGCCGCTACGCTTCCAGTGATCCCCATTATTATCGTCTTTCCCCTGAGCTTGCTGCTCTTGGTGCAAAATATCTCTTCTGAAGGATGCATATGACCGTTCCTTAGTATTTCAGTCTCTCTTTTTATTCTTTTGTCAGATCGGGTTCGAAATATGCGATCATTCGCATCGGCCGTGTTTATGTTCTTGTGTTTTTGCACATCATATTAAGATCGGGAAAGGGTTTGAATTGAAATATCCGGAGCGATCGAGTGTCTGAACCTGTTCCTAGACACGGGCCATCCGGTATTCCGGAAAGCAGACCTCATTCTGCTGTGTGTTGGTCCGCAGACATATCATCACGCCTCAGCATTTGCTTCGGCACGATTCTTCTCCATTTTCCTGTATGCATGCGTCACGAGAGGCGGCACGATCACGGACGTTATCAGTGCCATGAGTATTATGACAGTGAACAGGTCGTAATTGAACACTTCCGAACTTAGACCGATCGTTGCGACTATGATGCCGACCTCGCCTCTCGGCATGCTGATCACTCCGATAAGGTGGCATGAATCTTTCGGAAGTTTTCCCATCCTCCCTCCGATATATCCGGCTGCGTACTTGGTCGCTACTGCGACGAACAGCACTGCGGCAAGCAGCGGGAGTATACCGATGTTTATCTTGTCAAGCTGCAGCTCCATTCCTACCCATACGAAGAAGAACGGAAGCATGAAATATACTATGACGTTAAAATTGTGCTCGACCGGAAATGTATCCTTGAACTCGGCGAATATCATCCCTGCCAGGAATGCGCCTATGATCGCCGCCAGCCCGATGTTCACGGACAGCGCCGCCAGCCCCAAACAAACGAGTACCGCTACACCGAGCGCGCTCAATTCCCCTATCGGCTTTGGCCCTTTCCTTGTCGCGGGATCTATGCCTCTCCTTATATCGATCCTGTTCTGCAGCTTTTGTATCCTTATCTTTCTGCGGTCTGCCATTTTTTTGACCCTTGACACAAAGAAGAACATAAAGATCACGAATATCGCCACGATCGCTGTGTTGATCACTATGACCGCAGTGCTCGCACCCGGCTGTATAACGCTCATTATCACGCCGAGCAGCGAAAGGCACAGGATGTCATCTATTATCGTGGCGCTCACGATAAGCTTCGCTTCCATGGTGTCCATGGCGTTCATGTTCCTGAGACATTCGACGCCGACCGCGGTGCTCGTACCGAACAGGGCAGCGCCGATGAGGAGTGCGGCATTGAAACTTATGTTTCCGTAGAATATGAACAGCATACCGCCGGCGAACGGTATCAGCACACCGAGAATAGCGATATATAATGCATTTTTACCGACCTTTTTCATATCGCTTAACTTTGTCTCAAGACCCACTGAGAACAGAAGGAATATTATTCCCACCTCTCCCATTATATGGAAGAAACTGGGAGAACCGTCCTCCATTTCTCCGTTGAACTCCAGTATGCTGAAGTTCAGCAGGTCTGCGAATGCGGGGACGAATATTATGAGGTTGATGAATATGGCTCCCGCGATTATCTCGCCTATGAGCTTTGGCATGCGGAATCTCTCGAATACGCCGCCTACTATCTTTGCAAAGAGCAGCAGAATGAATATCTGTAATATTATTGCCGCGAGTTGTTCCATGTCCTATCCTTTCCTTCGTTTCTTCGTATTCGTAAAAAATTAAATGATTCTCATTCTTGCCGAAAGAGCGCGCCCCTTCGGCCGAATGTGTTCCTGATGCTGCTGCCGGTAATGTTCGTGTCCGCGGCCATGGAGGATCCGATGCATCTTATGATCCTCGAATCGATCATGGTATATATTTCTAATGGCATTAGATACTAATGGCGTTAATATCTAACGTCATTTTTTAAAAGATAAATAATAGAGACCCCGTTGAGCAGTAAATATGAGAACGGCGTGAATGAACTGTAAGAGATCGCCTCCGGTGTGTTTGACCGGTTCACTTTTCAGATAATTGAATTTTTGCAAATTTGCCCATGATCCTTGAGAGCTCTTTCGTGTCATCCTCTCCTAGTTGTATAAGGAGGCCTTTCAGCAATTCGATATTGTCCTTTTGTTTCTCTTCCACAAGATCCATTCCGTCTTGGGTCAGTGTGACTATTATCTTCCTTCGGTCTTTGGTATCGATATCGCGGGTGATGAGACCTTTATTCTCAAGATTGTTCAGTATCACGGCGACACGGGCCGTACTGATCCCGAGCTTTTCGCTTATTTGCCCGGGTATGATCTCTCCCTCTATGTTCTTAATGAATTGCAGCACGGAGACCGCTCCTTGAGTGGTCTCTACGATCAGCCTCTGGTATTGCTCTCTTTGGATGGAGGCCATATGTTGAAGGATCTCTTTTGCGTACTCATCGTAATACATTATGTCCGTTATTGGTATCTAACGGTATTAGTATCTTACTATTGCATATCTGCACTGACAGGCGTGATGATTTCTTTCGTCAGATCAGCTTTGAAATATGCGACATTACGTCTGCGAGCACATCTTCTTTCGGTCTTGACGCATCTATCACTATGAACTTACGTTCTTTCGCCAATTTGAGGTAATTCGCCCTCACCTCTTTCAGATATCCCAGACGTTCGAATTTACTCTTCTCGCCTCTCGATTCAACACGTTCCAATCCTTCCTTTGGATCTATGTCAAAAAGGAATGTGGCGTCCGGTTCGATTATCACTTTATCATTAAGCGTTCTCAGCCATCCGGTGTCCACCGAGCGTCCGTTCATCTCCGCCGACTGGTATGCCAAAGTGGACGCATAGTACCGGTCGCATAATACGATGTTTCCGTCGTCGATCCATCCCTTTATCTCTTGGGTGTGGTGAGAACGGTCGGCCGTGAAAAGCAGCGCTTCCGTTTCCGGGATCGTTTCCGTCAGGGACCTTAACAGCATCCCTATCTCTCCCTTGGTCGGTTCTGCCGTTATGATCGTTCTCTGTGTCTTCGATATCTCTGATGCAACGGAATCCATGCATGATGATTTCCCCGATCCGTCGATGCCTTCGAAAACGATGAAGAGACCTTTCATCTCATGCCTTCCTGTTCATGTATCGCACACTTGTAATGGCATCCTTGGCCGCTTTGGTCTCATCCACCCTTGAGACCGATGCATTGTACGGAGCGTTGAGTACGATCTCGGGGTCCTCTTCCGCTATCGTCTTCAGGACTTCCGCCATCCTTTTCATGTCGTCCAGTGAACAATCCTCTGTGGGCTCGAACATCATTGCTTCGTCGACAAGCATCGGGAAGTATATTGTCGGAGGGTGTATCCCGTGATCTATCATCCTTTTTGCGATGTCCGACGCCTTGATCCCTTTTTCTTTTTTCAGCTTCGAAGCGGATGCTACGAATTCATGCTTCTTCGGATCGCCGTACGGGACCTCGTATACATCCTTGATCAGCTCTTTCAGATAATTGGAATTGATCACCGCTTTTATCGCCGCATTTCTCAGACCGTCGGAGCCCATCCTGAGTATGTACGTGTACCCTCTTAACACAACGTTGATGTTCCCGTAGAATGCCCTTACCTTGCCGATGCTGTGCTTCTCGCCCGGTTCCAGGACGAATCCGTCCTTGACCTTGCTTATGATCGGCGACGGCAGGAACGGCGCCAGCTTTTTCTTGACGCCCACCGGGCCTGATCCGGGCCCGCCTCCGCCGTGCGGCGATGCGAATGTCTTGTGTATGTTAAAATGAACAATGTCGAATCCCATATCTCCCGGTGCCGTTATTCCCATGATTGCGTTGAGATTCGCGCCGTCATAGTACAGCAGCGCTCCGGCGCTGTGCACCGTTTTTGCGATATCCTTGATATTCTTCTCAAATATACCCAGTGTGTTCGGATTGGTGAGCATGAACGCCGCCGTTCTTGATGATACCGCTGCTTTGAGCGCATCCATGTCCGTCGACCCGTCCGGTGCCGACGGTATCTCTATCACTTTGAAACCCGCCATCGCGGCGCTTGCGGGATTCGTTCCGTGGGCACTGTCCGGAACTATTACCTCGTCCCTTGTCTCACCTTTGCTTTCGTGATACGCTCTGACCATCAGCATTGCCGTGTGTTCGCCGTGAGCTCCCGCGGCCGGCTGTAATGTGACCGCGTCCATGCCTGATATCTGCGCCAGTTTGCGTTCCATGTTGTACATCATTTCAAGCGTGCCCTGTATCGTGCTCACGTCCTGATACGGATGCACGTCGGTGAACTTCTGCAGCGATGCGATCCGGTCGGCATACTTCGGATTATATTTCATTGTGCACGACCCTAACGGATACGGTCCGTTGTCGACGCCGAAGTTCATTGAGGCGAGCCTCGTATAATGACGGACGACCTCGCTCTCGGGAAGGTTCGGCAAACATAACGTTTCCCTTTTGAGCTCTTTGGGAACGTATGTGTCACCGACTTTCGTCGGTTCGTCATTCATGATTATCTTTGTCGGCGCCCTTGACTGAACGAACATCACAGCACCGCCCTGAACGCATCCGCAAGCAGGATGTAATCTTTTTCTGAATGCATTTCCGTTGTTGCCATGAGCATACAGTCGTCCATCCCTTTCACATGGCCTTTCAGCGGAACGCCGCCCATCACGCCTTCTCTCAGAAGGCCTGCGTTGACCTCCGCGGGATCTTTGGACAATCTTATCACAAATTCGTTGAAATGAATGTTATCGAACACCAGTTCTATCCCTTTCATCTTGGACAGCAGCGACATCAGCGTTCTTGCACGCTCCATGTTCCTTTTCGCAACATCGATCATTCCTTTTGCTCCCAGAATAGATGCATAAGCGGCCGCTGCCACCGCCGTCAGCGCTTCGTTGGTGCATATGTTCGACGTGGCCGAACTCCTTCTTATGTGCTGTTCCCGTGTCTGTAATGTGAGGCAGAACGCCGTGTTACCGTTGGAATCCTCCGTAAGACCGACGATGCGCCCCGGCATCTTCCGGACGTGGTCCTGACGGCAGGCGAACATCCCCAGTAAAGGTGATCCGAAACCGGGCCTCGTGCCCATCATGTGCCCTTCTCCTATTGCTATATCCGCACCCATATCGCCCGGCGACCTTACGATGCTCATGCATAACGGGTTCACGCCCATGACCAGCGGCACATCGCCGATCATCTGTTTTATTGCGGCCGCATTCTTATCAAGACAGCCGAACATGTTCGGCATTTCTGTGTACACGCCGCACACCTCTCCTTTGCTTACTGCCGCATTGATGTCGCTGAGCAGAAGCGACCCCGTCTTTTTATCGAAGCCGTATCTTTCTATTTTTATTTCAGTGCCGACGAGATAATTCTTTAACACGGAATACCGGTCGGCGCTCAGCGCTTCCGGTATCAGGAATGTTTTTCCTTTGTATATACGGCCGCACATCCTTGCCGCCTCTCCGAGCGCGGTCGCACAATCGTACATCGACGAATTGGCGGCATCCATTCCCGTCAGTTCGCAGACGACGCTCTGATATTCGAAAAGTGCCTGTAACATACCTTGGCTTATCTCAGGCTGATACGGTGTGTACGATGTATAGAACTCGGACATCCCGGTTATGTGGTCCACCGCCGCCGGTACGTAATGCCTGTATGATCCCATCCCCATGAAGCTCGGTATCTCCGATGCAGTGGTGTTCTTGTTAAGTATGTTCGTGACCTTAGTGACCGTGTCCTTCTCCGTCATCCCCTTGTCAAGAATGGACCTCATTCTTACGTCAGGAGGGATATCGGCGAAAAGTTCATCGGCAGAGGCCAGCCCCAGCCGCCTTAACATTCGGTCTTGTTCCATGGTATTCTCGAAGATACTTACTGCAGACTGTTTATTTAGCTTTATTTCTTGAACGCCGTTGTTTTTCTATACTGTTCGCCGTTAACTAGCTCTCTTTCTTTCTCACTGCCTCCGTGACCAGGCGGCAGTAAAGTGAAGGGAGGCTCTGCACATCCCTTATTTCGCCCCCGCATAACGAACGCAGCCTTGATCTTATCGAAATATCATGCTTTACGCACAGTGATGACAGATATCGCACCAGCTCTTTCGCTATCCCTTCTCCTTTTGGGTCCCAATCGGTCATTATCACCGCGCTTAGGTTCTCGATGTGCAGCCTTTCCGCTATCCTCAGCGGCCCGCCCTCCGCCTGAACGCATATTATCTTTCCGTTCACGCCGAGAAGCACCATCGCCATCCTGTCCTTTATCCCTTCAACGAGCAGAACTCTGTCGGAAGGCATCTCCAGAAGCTCGTCCAGTATCGAATCCAGCTTTTCAAGGCGTTCCGCATTGTTCATTGCGCTTCCTCCAGTGACCTAATTATTTTATCGGGATCGCCGAGGACCATCACTGTCTTTTGTCTGTTCCTGTGCCCTCTGATTATCTCGCACGGACATCCCGTTATATTTTTCATGAACTCCTCGACCTCTTTGTTCGCCTTCCCGTCCGACGGAGGCGATCTGACGCGTATGATCAGACGTCTTCTCCATTCGTCCGTTCCTTCCGTCCCCTGCCTTCCCGAATTCGGGGATACGATGATATCTATTTCGATACCTTCCGCCGCACGGCGCGAAACGTCACGGACCTCCATGCCCGTATATTCGCGGATACGTTTATCATTGTTTTCAAAAGATACCCGAAAATAGGTGGCAACTCTCAAATATGCACATTCTTTCAGGTGTTATGATGCCGCCGGATATTGAGATGACTTTCGAGGACCTCTCGTCAGCGTACCGCATCGAAATAAAATCACAGATGCTTGCGGATGTGAGAAAGGACCTGTATCAGGCCATAAGAAAATTACAAAGCAGCATTCAGGATGATTACGAGCGCGAATATTCCAAAGATCCGGATTCGATAATATGCGAAGGCTTGAACGAACGCCGTAAGAAAGCGAATCAGCTCATTGAGAAAGTGACGGACCTCCGTATGGAAAAAGTTGTGATAATGGGGCTCCGCGGATCCATGGGCGCCAATAACGTCCTTGACAAGCTTACGGCGGAAGAGCGCGGATATTACGATGACATCGTAAATACATCAAAAAAACACAGGAACGCTGTTCTCAAGGAGAAGGGGAAGAAAAATTACGTCATACCGGACATATCGCCGGAAACAAAGAACATGACTTCTGAACAGATACGTAATGACCCAGCGGTGACAGAGAATGAGGGCGTGGAACTGATCGAACTGCCTGGCGGTAATGTCGCTGAAGAAAAAGAAGAAAGGATAATGATCCGCATACTCGTCGATCTTCCGAGGATAGCGGGACCGGACTGCGATTACGATCTGAAAAAGGAGGATGTCGTCAGTATGCCGGTCACGCTCGCCAACGTACTGATAAATCATGAGAAGGCGGTATTACTGAACGTCACACCTTGAGGATCCTTGTATCCCCTCTGAATTCGAGACAGTCTATCTTTGAACGTTTTATTCCTGTTATTTCTGATACCGTCTCACGTGCCGTGTCCGGGGTGTTGTTATTTTTGCTCAAATGTGCAAGGAATATCTTCCTCTTCTCGTTCATCGTCCTTTTCAGTGATTCGGCGCAGGCAACGTTCGAAAGATGGCCGATCTCGCTGCCGACCAGCTTCTTCAGCATGTACGGGTACGGGCCTGTGGCAAGCATGTGCTTATCGTGATTCGATTCCACTACGGCAATGTTCACGTCCTGCATCTCTCTTTCGATCTGCGGAGTTATCTTTCCGGTGTCGGTAGCGATCAATACTTTTTTCCCGTCCATTCTCAGCAAAAATGCATTCGGTTCGGATGCATTGTGCGATGTAGGTAACGGAGTTATATGAATGGGGCCTGATTCGAACGTTTCCATCGTTGTTATTTTCGAATACGTTACGTGACCCATATTGGATGAGATGAAAGTGTTCTCGTTGCATTGTATCGGTATGTTAAGTTTACGGGCCATCACGCCTGCGCCGGACACGTGGTCGCTGTGCTCGTGCGTTACAAGCAGCGCTTTTATCAATGAACTGTCAAGGCCGTTGATGTTCATCAGTTCCATTATTTTTTTTCCGCTTAATCCCGCGTCTATCATCACCGCATGGTCATCGCATACAACAACGGAACAATTACCGTCGCTCCCGCTTGCGAGAACATGAACTTCGAACATTCAATACCGTCCTGCGCAGATAATGGGATCATCTCTTTTTCTTGTATATCGAAAAGATGATGTCTCCGCGGGATATTATCCCGACGAGAACCCCTTTCTCAAGAACGGGGACGCGGTTGATGTTCAGCCTTATCATCTCTTTTGTTATGTCCGCGATCATCGCGTCCGGCGTTGTCGTTAGTATCATCCTTGTCATTATGTCCTTTACCAAAGTTTTAGAGATCGCGTCGTTGGCTTTCTTTAGGTCTTCGTCGCCTATCGCATCATCCATCGGCGATTCGAGCATGTACAATGACGGGTGTTCGATGTGCAGCTGGTTCTGATATTTCATGACGAGTTCCAGAATATCCGTTTCGCTGAGGATGCCGATGAGATGTTTATCTTCGTCCACCACGGGGGCTCCCGAGATATTATGCAGAGCGAACTGGACCGTTGCCTGTTTTATTGTGTCCGTTCCCTTTAACGTTACCACTTGCGTGGTCATTACGTCCCGAACATGAAGTTTGACCATATCACCCCATCAGTTCCGACGGATATATTGATTTTGTTCCCCCGTACATACGGCCAGACATTTTAGTATGATACGCAGCTTAAAATACCAAAGCGCGAAGCTTTATTTATTAAAAGATACTTCACGCAAAAAGACGGGCTTGTAGCTCAGCTAGGTAGAGCGATCGGCTCTTAACCGATCGGACAAGGGTTCGAATCCCTTCAAGCCCGCTATAGTTTGATACTTATCGCTTAATATTTAGACTGCATACGAAGTAGTCGGGCATGATGAACGAAGAGGACAGAAGGCTTGAACTCATATCTGAGCTGGAAGGATATACGCGGCTGGGCGAACCTGACAAAGCGGAGAAGGCCGGTGCCTGGAAGGCCGCGATAGGTCTGCAGCAGACCGACGGTCTGAGGCCGTCAAAATATCTTATCGAGACGGCGAAACAGAATATCGAAGGCCGCATAACGTTCTATGATGTTAAAGAACGTTTAGACGATTACTACAGAACAAGACCTGCCGATAAGGGCGCGGACGGCCGTACCGAGGAAGCGGACAAGGTCTCCGCGCGTATCGCCGAGATCCTGTCTGAAAGATCATTCGTTTTCAGTGTTACAGGATATACACTGGTACATAAGAGGCTGTTCGCCGGTATATACAGTTTCGCCGGAGATATACGAGATTATGATATGACCAAGCCTGAATGGGTGCTTAACGGCGGGACCGTCCTCTACGCCGGCGCGAATGATATCAGAACACTGTTGTGGCAGGAATTCGAACAGGAAAAAGAGTTCAGCTACAAAGGACTGACAAAGAAACAGATCGCGGAACATCTGGCGAAGTTCGTCTCCGCAATATGGAAGATACACGCATTCGGCGAAGGCAACACGAGGACGACGGCAGTATTTGCGATAAAATATCTTCGTGATCTTGGATTCGAGGTAACGAACGACATGTTCGCCGAACATTCTTGGTATTTCAGGAACGCCTTGGTGAGAGCAAACTACAACGACCTCAACAAAGGAATTCATTCAACGAACGAATATCTGGATCGTTTCTTCGGTAATCTTATTCTTGGAGAGAACAACATACTGAAGAACCGTGAGATGCATGTATCACACGGGAATGATCATCCCTCCGTACCTGTTTCCGCTTCCGGGAAGGCGGAATCGACCGACGGTCTGACGGCAACGGAACTGAAGATATTCAATGTGATAGCCGAGGGCAAGCTCATTACCGCCGATGATATTGCTGAAGCTGTCGGGGTCACAGGCAGGACCGTGAAAACGATAGTGTCGACGCTTGTGGAAAAAGGTCTGATAAAGAGAATAGGGAGCAGAAGGTCTGGCAGATGGGTTCTGCAGTGACCTTTGCGATCATATAACTTCACTATAACTTCACTATAACTTCACTTTGCACCCGATGATGTCTCTGTTCTCTCCTTGTGAACGCGTTTGATGATGTTACGCCGCTCCCTCCGGTGAGGTCGTGCGGTGTCTGATACCTAAATTCATAGGTCAGTGCGTTCGCCTTCAAGCCCGCTATTCTTGTTACTTCCATATGCATTTATTCTATAACATAATCAACACAGACAGAAGCGAATGAGGTAATCTTAATGGATTATGATGAATACTTATCATGTGTTAAAGCAAATTATTCCGAAGAACAAGATGTTGTAATCGAACGTTACAAAACTAAAATATTTTATGAAGAAAACTTTGATTCGAAATGGTTGCTCGGTACGAAGGTAAAGGTCTCCTCGTTTGTAACTTACGTTCATCGTATTACAGAACATGACATATCTCATTACTCAGATGTTTGCTTCGCCCGCGCGGTAACAAACAGAGTTATTGCCACAAAATACAGACCCCGTGACGCAGTCTCGGTATTCAGTTTTAATTTACTGGTTTCAGAAAAGGTTTCTGCCGAAGCGATAGAGTTTGTTAAAAAAAGACCAAAAAAACATTATGCTGCTATGGAAATGCCAATTATTTTCGATCTATCAAAAAATAAGATCTATTATTATGAAAAAACACCGATGTGGGGCAGGGTGTTTTACAAATCTATTAGAAAATACATTGAAAAGAACTTTAATGTGCAACACACACGACCTCCGAGGAGCGATTAAAATAACCAAGAAACGAATGTAAAAAGGACGTGGAAAAATGAGGGACAAAAACGGAGAGAGAACGAACAACGAAAGAACGGCGGGCGTGTCGGCCAAGGGTTCGAATCCCTTCAAGCCCGCTCTGAAAATACCGAAACATTTTGAAATGGTAATGTTATATCGGATTGTGTTATAATGAAAATCAATCCATATTTGTACTTTAACGGCAACGCCGTGGAAGCGATC
>JAIRJQ010000080.1 GCA_031260545.1 Methanomassiliicoccaceae archaeon
TCCTTGCGCCGCCTTCAGGTACGAAGCCGGGCATCGATGATATTCGTTCTGCTAACGATATCGCATCGGCGTAATCGCCTTCGACCGTCATCAATTTTGAATGGCCGTTGTCCTCGGAAACACGTATCCTGTCCTTTGAGGTGTTCGGCACCACTATCAATGACGGCATTCCCGTTTCATTGGATACCTGGGCGAACGCCCTTCCCGTATTTCCGGCGGATGCTACCACTATCGTCCTTCCGTGCTGCTCTTTCAGCCTGGCCATCGTCGGGAGCGCTTCCATCTCTTTGAATGAACAGGACGTTACGAACGCGCCCCTTTTCGGATAGTATCCGGTGAACGCGATCCAAAGGTCCTTCAGACCGAGCTTTTCGCTTATCTTATCATTTTTGAACACGATCGGCTTTGATCTTGACCTTATAACAGAATTTACTGGTAACCAGTCGTAAAACTTGAACACATTGTCATGGCCCTTCGTATCTAAGCGGACGGCATCGTATTCCGCTCTCAGCAATCCTGAATGATCGGTACACCTCAGGGCATACCGATCATCTATGATCTCTCCGCCTTCAATACATCTCAGCCTGTATTCGCCCATCAGATACCTCCGATGTTCCATTTTCCGTCCAATATCCTTTCCTTCAATCTGAGCGTAAGTTCTTCGGCACGGTTGCGGTCTGATTGTCTCAATGTTATTGGGATGCTCGAACCATTTATGTCCAAACTTCCGAGATCGGCGGTGAACACGTTCCCTGTGCATGTTCTGATACATGAACCGCATACAACGCATTCCGACACGTTTATCGATGACGGGGTCAACGCTTTCACGGGACAATTGTTCTGCGCTATGCAGCGGTAACAGCTGATACATTTTTTCTCATCTGTCATTATTTTTCTGCATGTTCCGTTCCACACCGATCCGTAATCATCGGATGAGAACGGCACCCTGGTCTGTATGTCCGCTATCGGTAAACGGATGTTTTCGTCTGTGACCGATACACCTTTCAATGCATTCTCGTCGATTATCGGTATGGCTGCTGCGAATGACGTCATGCACTCCGGTCCCGCCGATGTGATGAAACCGCCCATCATCCCTGCGTCCATATCCTTCATATCGGCTGCCGCGGAAAGATTCGGACGTAAAGATGTGCTTCTTGTCCCCTCTCCTATTATCCGCCCGTCCGCACCGTTCAGCAATATCGGCGCTCCCTCTTTCAGATATGCCCTTGAAGGATCATTCTGTAACGGATTTATCTCGCCGCATCCGCTGACGCTTGCTTCTTTCAGAGGTCCGGCCATTCCCGTCACTGAGAATATCGTATCGAATGCGCTCTCTTCCGGATTTACGAATGCGGTGTAGTTCATGAACGCCCCGCGCGTGACCACCATGCGGGCGAATGGTATCTCATGAAGTGTCATTTCCTTTCTGAATACCTTACCGTCAGATACGGCTTCCACCTGTATCGTATCCCCTTTCACAAGGTCCTTGAATAAATGGCCGCCGCCGTAATTCATATCGTATTTGGATGTTCCGTATACCACACAATCCACAAGACCCAGATTCTCGTTCGGGCACGGTCCCGGATATCCCGGGACGCCGTTCAATTTTATTGTATCGGCTTTTCCGAAGGAACCCGGCGGCGCCACCGGTAACGTGAATATTGCCATCGTTCCCGACATTATTCCGAATGTTCCCGTTGTTACTACGTCAACATCATCGGCAGAGGGTATCTCTCCTCTTCTGATCATATCTTTTATTTCCGAGGCGGTGAACACCTTTGCCCTCTTTTCCTTTATCAGACGGTCGATGGAAGGAACAGTCTTCATTTTGCATCCCTCAGAGTATTATTATGTCCTCTATCCTTATCTGTGTACCGTATGGTTTTTCGATCAGCATGGATACAAGACCGGTATGCGCACGGTGCATCATGCATGAGCCCGGAAGAAAATAATGTCTTTTCCCGAATTGAGGTTCCTTTCTTTTTTCCGATGCTATGCCTTCGAAACCGAGCATGTGATATTCTTTTACATCTTTCACGTTACCCGTCCTTGCGAACTGGGGGCTTACCACATGTCCTGTGATCACCCCCGTTATAAGATCTGAATGGATTACCTTTATAACATGCTGCACCGGGCACCCGGCACCGGCCGGCCTTCCCAATACTATGTCTCCTTGAGTTATGTTCATCCTTTCCGTCATGTCGGGACGGAACGGAAGCACGATCTTCCTGGCCGACGGTTCTCCCGGTAACGGGGATATTATGAAATCATATGGTTGCCCGACGATATCGGTTCCTGTGTATGCGGCACTTTCAGCGACCGATAATATGATCTTGTCCTCTTCGTAGAACGGACAGTCCTTGTGCCGCACTCTGCCTTCCTTGAGGCGCATCTCAAATTCATCACATGTTCTGGAGCCGCACGATCCGCAGTCCTTTCCGGGAGGCCTCCACATTCATTCACCTCTGAATATGTTGTCGCCGTCCTCCAATCTCCTTATGACGCCGAAATGCTCCTGCCATCCTACCTCTCGTTTACCGACGCATATTGTACATACTCCAAGCGGAGGGATGCCTCTGAGCATTACCGCTTCGTCATTGGATATATGATTAAGCGTATCAACAGCTCTGAAGAGATATTTCATGCCCGTACCTTGCACAGCATTCGTCTCCACTATGTCCATATCGGGTGTTACTTGGCGTATATGTTCTCTGAACACCTCTTTCTCAGCCTGCGATATCAGATCTATCTTTGTAACAACGGCAATATCGGCCAATGCGATCATGGGTGACATTTTCAGAGGGGTGTGCGTTCCCGAAACCGCTGAGAGCACACATATCCCCAATGATTGTGTGACGTACGGGGTGCACCTTAAACAAAGACCTGCGGATTCGTATATCAAAAATTCGGCTTTCTCGGCCTCCGCCCACCTCAGAGCGTCCTTTATCACCATTATGCCCATATGGTCCGGGCAAAGGTCGCCTGAATAGATCTTCTTCGTCGGTATCCCGAACTCTGCCGCTAACTCTTCGTCCTCGAACGCACGCATCACATCCACTTTTAGATATGCCGTCTTGCTGCTTTTCAGAACATGTTTGATGACCTGTTTTATCACCGACGTCTTCCCGACGCTCGGAGGACCCGCGACCACTATTAATTTGACCAAATCCCTTCACCGTCGCTTATCGTCTCGCCTGCGCGTATCCTTTCCCTTATGCCTGATAATATCCCGTCCAGTTCCTCCACGTCCATGAGGGCTTTTCTCTCGGCGTCCCCCGGCGTTATCACAGAACGGACATTTCCGTTGCTCATTACGATCCTGCGGTCAGAAAGAAGGGATACGTACGGATCGTGAGTGACGAATATCACTGCTTTGTTCATTTCTCTCAGATGCTTTATCACAGCGTCCTTGAATATGCCGGCGTTCTCGATCTCATCCAAAAGCAATATCGGAGCATTTGAGACCAGCATCGCATCGGCTATCATCAGGGACCTTGTCTGTCCTCCCGATAATGACGAAATTCTGGAACTTGCGTGTATGCTCTCTCCTGTGAACTTGTTGGCCAGTTCTATCGTCCTGTCTATTAATCCATCTTCGGTCGATGCGCGTGCTTTTATGTGCAT
>JAIRJQ010000004.1 GCA_031260545.1 Methanomassiliicoccaceae archaeon
TTATACCGTGACGTTCGCAGTGATCCCTTACCTCATCGCTTTCTTCGAACGGCAGGTCCGGGATGATAACGCCGTCCACGCCGCACTCCTTGCATCTCTTCATGAACCTGTTCTTTTCGTACACGAATATCGGGTTGATGTAGGTCATGAACAGTAACGGGATGTCCGTTCTCTTCCTCACTCTTTTTATCATCTCAAATAATTTATCGGTCGTGCATCCGGCAGCAAGCGCACGTTCGCTTGCCTGCTGTATGACGACGCCCTCCGCTATCGGATCGGAGAACGGGATACCGATCTCGATGATGTCCGCTCCCGCCTCTTCAAGTGCGCAGATGAGCTCCTCGGTGGTCTCTATATCGGGGTCTCCGCCGGTGATGAACGTTATCAGTGCTTTCTTTCCGTTGAACGCACGGGTTATCTTATTCATTGATGGCGACCCCCTTGTACCTCGCAACGGCGGCGACATCCTTGTCTCCTCTTCCTGATAAAGTTACAACGATTACCTCGTCCTTTTTCATTTCAGGAGCAATTTTCATTGCATATGCAATGGCATGCGCACTTTCAAGCGCAGGGATTATTCCCTCCGTACGAGACAGATATTCGAAAGCGTCGACCGATTCCTGGTCTGTTATCGGAACGTAGAAAGCACGCTCCAGTTCGAACAGGAATGAATGTTCCGGCCCTATCCCCGGATAGTCCAATCCTGCCGATATCGAATGCACCGGAGATATCTGCCCGTACTTGTCCTGACAGAAATATGACTTCATCCCGTGGAATATCCCCACGGTGCCGTTCGCCATCGTCGCGGCGTTCCTCGGTGTGTCAACGCCGAGTCCCGCTGCCTCGCATCCTATCAGCTGTACGTGCTTATCGTCAATGAACTCATGGAAGGAACCGATCGCGTTGCTTCCCCCTCCGACGCAGGCGATTATCATGTCCGGAAGTTTTCCTTCAACTTTCAATATCTGTTCTTTGATCTCTATTCCGATGATCTTCTGGAAGTCCCGCACCATCGTCGGGAACGGATGCGGGCCCATGACGGAACCGAGAACGTAATGGGTGTCGTCCATCCTTGACGTCCATTCGCGCATCGTCTCGTTAACGGCGTCCTTCAGTGTCATGGTGCCGCTTGTCACCGTGTGGACGGAAGCACCAAGCAACTTCATCTTGAAGACGTTCAGGGCCTGCCTTTCCGTGTCCTCTTTGCCCATGAACACCTCGCACTTCAATCCGAGCAGCGCGGCAGCGGTCGCTGTCGCGACACCGTGCTGTCCTGCTCCCGTTTCGGCGATCACGCGGGTCTTTCCCATTTTCTTTGCAAGCAGCACCTGACCGAGAACGTTGTTGATCTTGTGCGATCCCGTATGGTTCAGGTCCTCCCGCTTAAGGTATATCTTGGCGCCGCCCAGGTCGGCGGTCATCCTTTCTGCGAAATACAAAAGTGAGGGCCTTCCCGCATACTGCTTCAGAAGGGCGGAAAGTTCATTTTGGAACGACTGGTCCTGACCACACGATACGTATGCGTCCTCCAGTTCCTGTACCGCTTTCATCAGCGTCTCAGGAATATACTGACCGCCGTAATCTCCGAACCTGCCTTTCTTCTCGCTCATGCGCACCCTTTCCACTACGGACGTTATTTTGTCAATGTCTTTAAAGCCCATGCTCTCCACACCGCTGCTCACGTCGACCGCGAACGGTCTCAGTTTCACAGCGTCGTCAATGTTCAGCATACTGATGCCGCCGGCGAGGAAGTAAGGCTTCTTCACATAATCGATCAGATTCCAGTCGAAGCTCTCTCCGGAACCTCCTTTCCTGCTGTCAAGCAGAAGGTAATCCGCACAGCTGTCCTCCCATTTCCTGATGTCCCCGGTTCCGGTAACGGGAATGGCCTTTATCACCGGTATGCCGGTCTTTGTTCTCACATCGGAAACATAATCCTCCGTTTCGTTCCCGTGCAGCTGGATCATATCAATGACGTTGTCATCGACCAGCGATACGATATTCTCGATCGGTTCGTTCACAAAGACACCGACGGGAATGATGCTGTCAGAGAGGGCGCGCCTGAGTTCCGCGGCCTCCTCATGGCCGACCCTCCTCCTGCTCTCTGCGAACACGAATCCTGCGAAATCAGGCCTCGCATAATTCACGGCCTCCACTTCGAACATTTGTGATAGACCGCAGATCTTAATTTTCACCAACACTACCGCCCCGGAGGACCTTCAGACCTTTCGTCTTATCGGAACTTCTCATAAGTGTCTCGCCGACCAATATTGCATTTGCACCGATCCTGCGCATCCTCTCCACATCATCGGGTGTCCTCATCCCGCTTTCTGCAACGAATATGATGTTCGGCGGAACAAGCGGGCGCAGGCGTTCGCTTATTGACAGATCTATCTCAAGTGTCCTGAGATCGCGGTTGTTGACACCTATGATCCTTGCGCCCGCCTCGATGGCCGCATAGACCTCCTCTTCGTTATGCACTTCCACCAAAGCGGACAATCCTATGCGGTGCGCGATCCCAATGTATTCAGCCAGCGTATCTTTGTCAAGTATGGAACAAATCAGAAGTACGGCGCTTGCACCGAGGAGCTTCGCCTCGTATATCATGTAACGGTCTACGATGAAGTCCTTTCTGAGAACGGGTATGGGGAGCGCGGAGGAGACACCCATGAGATAAAGGTCGTCCCCCTGGAAATAATAAGGTTCTGTGATCACGGATATGGCGGCGGCCCCCGCCGCATGATATTCTTCAGCTATACGCAAATGATCGAAATTGTCCGAAATGAGCCCGGCGGACGGAGAGGATCTTTTTATTTCACATATGAACCCGATGTCGTTGCCGGTAAGTGCGTCCTCAAAAGGGAAGCCGTTTAGGACATCTGAGCGTTCCGCCATTTTCTTGATCTTTTCCATTGGAATTATGTCACTCTTTTCGCGGACCCTTTCCCTTGTACGAAGAACAATATCATTCAGAATATCCATGTCACATCATCTCATCTCTTGTTTGAATGCCGTATGAACCCATTCAGCTTGTCTATCGCCCTTCCGCTGTTCATTGTTTCTTTGGTTACCTTTGGTGCTTCGTCAATTGTCTCTAGCCCCTCCCCATGACGCAAAGCACCGCGGCCGTATTAAGAACGGAAGTGTCGTGTTTCGCCCCCTTTCACCGTTCAATGCCGATCCCTGTTCACGGCATTCTTCTCCGGTGTTATCTAGCAGAAATCTAACAACCCGTTCCTCAGTTCACATATGTGGAAGTTGAACTTATAGATATCTAATCCAACACATCATTTTCATGCACTAGAACAGCATTTTTTACCATCAGTTCAACAGAACCTCTGTAATAAGCATACTTGGTCCCTATCATACACAGCCATCACTTCAATATCGGCGCCGGCGGGACAGGTTAAACGGTCTAGTATCTTGAACATTGTGAGCATGCTGAATTTGCATCTTAACGATGAGGAATATTTCGTTCCGATATGTTGGTGTTGGACATGTAGGAAACAAATTGCAACACCATTCAAAAATTAGGTATCTGGCGCTATGTTGAGACCGAATTTCCTGATGCGCCGCAGCCTCGCATTTCACCGCAGGAACACCGGCCGCTGCATTGAGGACCTCAGCCGCAGAAATGCTGAACACCGGAACTATCCTTTCAGTGCCTGCCTCCGGGACATTCTTGTCATGAAAATCTGAATACAGCGTTTCCGCTTGCATATGTTGACGCATCTCCCGAACCGTCACGCTTTCCAGGCTCAAGGCGGCAACACAGGCGCCGATCCGTATCTCCTTGTGTCTCAAGGCTCCTGTCTCGTTCATTGCGGCCTTTCTGGCCCAGCAAGAGGGGATCACTTTTCCGGGAGTGAAATGTTGACTTTTTATCATCGATCATGCGTTCCCGGAGGGTGTTCTCTAAACCGAACGGCCGCCGCTTCCCGCGGATCGTTTCTGTTGACGCAGAACGATCTCATTCAGCCGGACCCATCATGCATTCGAACGCCGTATGAACTCGTTCAGCTTGTCTATCGCCCTTCCGCTGTCTATGGTCTCATTTGCGATCCTTACGGTCTCATCAATGGAATCATACTTGCCAGTAACGTAAAGTGCTGCTGCCGCGTTGAGGACGGACGCATCACGTTTCGCCCCCTTTTCACCATTCAGTATCGCTTTCAATATCTTGGCATTCTCATCCGGCGTCCCGCCCGCCAGCTCTGATCTGGAACATCTTTTCAGACCGAACTGTTCCGGTGTTATTTCGTAGGAACGTAACCACCCGTCCTTCAATTCGCATATCGTTGTCGGTGAGCTTATGGACACCTCGTCCAATCCGTCATTCCCGTGCACCACCATTGCATTCTTTACACCGAGGTTCGCAAGCACTCTTGCAAGAGGCGTTACCAATTCTTTATCATAGACGCCCATGAGTTCCATCTTGGCGCCGGCGGGATTCGTCAAAGGGCCAAGTATGTTGAATACCGTGCGTATGCCAAGCTCACGTCTTACCGGTGCGACATATTTCATTGCGATATGGTAGTTTTGCGCGAACAGGAAACAAATGCCGATATCTTTCAAAAGTTGGGCACTTTTTTCAGGCGTTATGTTTATGTTGACGCCCAGCGCCTCAAGGACATCTGCGGAACCGCATTTGCTTGATGCGCCGCGGTTCCCGTGCTTTGCCACCGGAACGCCGGCCGCCGCGGCTATGATCGCTGCCGCTGTTGATATATTGAATGAATTGGAACCGTCCCCGCCTGTGCCGACGATCTCCAACACATCCATATCATGCAGCAGCCGTATGCAATGTTTCCGCATGCACGATGCTGATGCGGTTATCTCATCAATGGTCTCGCCTTTCAGGCTCAGGGCGGTAAGATAAGCGCTCATCTGTATCGGCGAAGCTTCGCCGGTCATTATCTCGTTCATTGCGCTCTCTGCGACCTCATAAGTGAGGTCCTCTTTTTTCGAAAGCGAAAGGATCGCCCGTTTTATCATTGACGGCCTGTTCCCGAGAAAGTTCTCCATGATGGCCTTCCCTTCCGGCGTCAGTATGGATTCGGGATGGAACTGCAGTCCGTAGATATCATGCTCCTTGTGCTTGACGGCCATCACCTCTCCGTCCGGAGCTCTTGCAATTACCTCCAATTCTTTAGGCAGCATGTTCTCCGGAGCTGTCACAGAATGATAGCCAGCTACTGAGATGACCGACGGGAGCCCTCTGAAAAGGGGCGAGGAAACATCAAGAGTTATGTTTGTCGATTTACCGTGCACAACTTTTTTCGCATTCGTTATCTTACCGCCGAAGGCTTCGCATATCACTTGATGTCCAAGACATATGCCCAATATCGGTGTTCTGCTGCCAAGCTTTTTTATCACGTCAGCGCACACGCCGGCATCCGCCGGTCTGCCGGAACCCGGCGATAATACGATATATCCCGGAGCAAGTTCTTCAATGTCATTCACAGTGACGGAATCATTCCTTACCATCCTCACATCCGAGTGAACGGAACAGAGCAGCTGATAAAGGTTGTATGAAAAACTGTCAAGGTTGTCGATGAGGAGGATCATCAGTTCCCACCGTCCGACCATTCTATTGCGTTCCTGACCGCTTTCATTTTATTGACGCATTCTTGGTATTCTTTCTCCGGGACACTGTCAGCAACGATCCCTGCGCCGGCACGTATGAACACCTTTCCGTTCTTCTTATACGCTATTCTAATGGCGATGCACGTGTCCACGTTACCTGTCAGATCAAGGTATCCTATGGCGCCTCCGTATATCCCGCGTTTGTTGTTTTCCAATTCATCTATTATCTGCATGGCGCGCATCTTAGGCGCCCCGGACAATGTGCCTGCCGGCAGTACGGCATTCACTGCATCCACTCCGTCTTTGTCCTCGAGTATGTTGCCAGACACTGTAGAACCGATATGCATCACATGTGAGAATCTCAGAACGGAAAGATAGTTATCAACTGCGACGCTTCCTATCTTACTTATCTTAGCCAGATCATTTCTTCCGAGGTCGACCAGCATGTTATGTTCAGCAAGTTCTTTCTCGTCTGAAAGTAAATTCTTTTCAAGTGCGAGGTCCTCTTCCTTGGTGTTGCCGCGGGGCCGCGTTCCTGCAAGCGGGAATGTGTATAACTTTCCGTCCTGCAATTTGAGCAGCGTTTCGGGAGACGCACCAGCGACCTCGATATCATGGCCGCCCATGTAGAACATGTACGGTGACGGATTTGTTGTTCTGAGTTTACGGTAAGCGTCAAGAAGACTTCCCTCAAAGTCCGCTTCCAAACGATTGGAGAGGACCACCTGAAAGATATCGCCATTCCTTATCTGTTCTTTTGCTTTGTCCACCGCAGCGCAGAATTCTTCCTCAGTGAACAGCGGTTTGAACTTTGACTTTAATCTGGTGGTAGGTGTGATCAGCGGCCTTCCTTCAAGGATGAGATTCAGCATGCGGTTCAGTTCAGAAATACCTTTACTGTACCCTTCCTTTATGTTGTCCGATCGGACGTTAACGATAAGCACGATCTTCTGCCTGTAATGGTCGAACGCGATGACCTTGTCAAATAACATAAGATCAACGTCATTGAATCCGTCGCTGTCCTTCGCTTTTAAGTTCAAGGCAGGTTCTTTGTATTTCACGTAATCATATGAAAAATATCCTACGAGTCCGCCGGTGAACGGCGGCAGATATTCGAACCTCGGGCTCTTGTGATCCTTGAGGATCTTTCTGATATACCTGTCAGGATCGTTCGTCTCAATTGTTTCCGTATTGTCCGTTCTTATGTTGACGACACCGTCGGAACACGTTATTTCCATTATGGGGTCGAACCCTAAGAACGTGTAACGTCCCCAGCCTTTGCAGTCCTCTGCGCTTTCCAGCATGAAGCAGTGGTCATCTTCATTCTTCAGGATCTTTAACACTTCCACGGGTGTCACAACATCCGCATACATTTCCATGCTTATCGGTATCACGCGATAGTTTCCGCTCGCAGCGATACGCTCTGCTTCCTCTAAGGTGGGTCTTAACATATTGATGCCATTCGGCATTTAATATATGAATATTATGTACATCAATGTATTATAATGTACATTGATGAACCAAAACATTATATAAAAAATATTTACAAAAAGTTTAGAACAGATCAACGGATATCGTACATATTAATAAACTAAAAGATTGCATTAAAAATATTTATAAAATATTTTAAGGGGATCAATAAACAACGAGTCTGCCTTCCACTTCCGCATAGGGCTGCTCCGCATTGTTGAAGTATTCCTCCAGGACGTCCTGTAATGACGCGGTCACCACGGAACCCTTTCCGTCGACCAGTTCCGAAAGCT
>JAIRJQ010000091.1 GCA_031260545.1 Methanomassiliicoccaceae archaeon
TCTGTGCAGATCGATACAGAACACAACACCGTGTGGCTTTCGCAGAAACAGATGGCGGAGCTGTTTCAAACGAGCGTTCCCAACATAAATACGCACATCACGAATGTTTTCAAAGAAGGGGAGCTTGACAGAAATTCAGTTATTAAGGAATACTTAACAACTGCCGCAGACGGCAAGAACTATAAGACCAAATATTACGACCTTGACGTTATCATCTCGGTCGGATGCCGCGTGAGATCTCTGAGAGGTATTGAAAACATAGCGAGCTGGAAGGGGACCCGGTCCCGGATTCGCTCCTTTGAAAAGATGACATGTCCAAAAATATGCAGTTCGAGCGGACACGGGTCCGCCGGTGCTGTGAACGCTGATGCGTGTTTCCGCTGATCTTACTCCGGGGTCTTCCTGATAGCTTCCAGATATTCGTTCTGTATCCGGATGACCTCGGTGCTGTCCGCTGCGCTCGAATAATCGGAAAGCATCTCTCCGTTTATTCTGATGAACTCCGTGCCCCAGTTGAACCTTCCGGCAAGCTCCTTTGCCTGTTCGTTCTCGCCGAGGATCAGCAGCGACGCGAGTACCGCTTCGGCGGAGTTCAGTTCCATCGGCCTTCCCCAATTTACGGGATTCGAAGCGATGAGATACGGAAGCGCACGTTCGTTCATCCCTTTCGGTCTCGGGAATTCCTCTATATTGGACCACGTTAGGTCCATGACGACCAACGCCTTCCCCGCATACGCCCGATCGGCCGGCGATAGCGCCTGTTCGGCGAACGGTGAAAGGATTATCGAGCCTTTTGGTATCCCCGGAACGGTAACGCTTTTTGCGAGTCCGAATTTTATCATGCGTTTTGCGGTGCATTTCTTCGGGTCGCACTGCCCCTTATCGTGAACTAGAACACGTATCATCCGATGACCAGTTGCTCCAGATCTTCGGGTGATGCGAATGTGACCTTCACCCACTCCTTCACAGCTTCCGTCAATTCCGAATAGCATTGTGCCAGCTCATAATCGTCCGTGGCCTTGAAGTCCTTTCTTGAACCGAAGTCCTTCAGTATCTGCTTCCCCTCGAACGGTATTATTTTGTGTATGCGGTCGTAGGTCGCCTGCTGTAAGAACACGATATAATCGAACGGTATCATCGTTCTTGCGTTGAAGTCCTTGGACGTCGCCCTCCTGAGATCGTATCCGTTCTGATACATCACTGAAAGCAGCTCACAATCCACGAAATCGTGCTTCGGTCCGGCGCTTCGTACCTCGTAAACGCTGCCGTATAATTCCGTCAAGAAATATTCGGCTATCTGCGACTGGAGATCGTTCACCTCGTCAACGAACAGGACCGCCGTCTTCTTCGGTCTTTCATCTTTTTTGTTCTTCTTTCCGAACATCTTATCATACGCACAATGACCACAACGGATAAACATTTTCTTGCAAACGGTTATTAGATTGTACGGATATGCGATAATGCCACCGTGATGATCGTTGTTGAGCTGATCGTGATGATAGACGGGCGAGCTGAGTGGCCTTTGTATGTTGCTTCCCGCTGAGTGTTCGAAAAATGAGAAAAGAAGGGGTTCAGCCCCCTTGATTGTTTTGCGTTCTCCTTATCGTTTTTTATCTGCCAGTTCCGTCGTGAACCTGACGTTCACGATATGTTCCTCCATCGCGCGATATACAGGTAACGTTTCGTTCACGATGTGACCTTCTTTGGTCACACCGGTTATGGTCACTCCGGAACCCGCCGGCACCCTGATGATGAAGTTGCCGTCCTTGTCGGTCATCGCCGTTCCGCTGTTCCCGTTGATTGTGTATTCCACGAGAACGCCTTCAACGCCTTCGTCCTTGTGCGTTACCATTCCGACGACCTTACGACTCAAGAGCATTCCGATCAGGATCAGGAACGCCAGAAGCGCTGCGGCGACCGCCAACCACAACCATGAGTTGCCGCTTGGCCCCTCCGTGGCCGGCGAAGGCGGCGAAGGCGGCGGTTCCGGCACGTCCGCAAGGGTTATCGAAAGGAAGAACGCTGTTCCTTTGCCGGTCGGGTCGAATGATGGTCCGTCCTGCGTCACGTCAATGTACCCTAAACTGTCGTATGTGAAGCCGGGGGCGGGTGTTATGACAGTGATCTGCTCCACCGTCACCTCTTCTATCATCTTGCCGTCCGGGACCTCTATCAGCAGACCTATCATTCCGTCAGCATCCTTTATGGCCGTGACCGGCGTGTCGCTGTCGTAATAGACCTTAGGGGTCGCGGACAAGAACGCTGACCCTCCCAATGTTGTTCCGGCCGGAATTGCCACGGCGCCCAGCGAGTAGTTATGGTTGAACGCACCCGTGCCGATCGTTTCGACCGAAGGCGGTATCGTGACGGTCTCCAGTCCTCCTCCCATGAACGCCATTGCTCCGATCGCTGTTGCTGTGTTAGGTATCGTAATTGATCTCAGGCTCACAGCCTCAGTGAATGCCAGGTTCCCGATCTCCGTCACCGAGCCCAGGTCTACCGATGTCAGATTATAACATTGGAGGAACATGTTCTCTCCGATGACCGGCGAACCCTCCATTGTTACTGTTGTCAGATCTCCGCATCCTTTGAACACGTCCCTGCCGACCGTTTTGAGCGAACCGGGTATCGTCACGGATTCCAGTTTGCTTTCCGTGAACGCATACCGTTCAATGATCTCCACTGAGCCCAGGTCTACCGATACCGCGCCGCTTCTGTAGAACGCATATGTTCCTATGTATGCTATTGTGTTTGGTATTACTACTGAGGTCATGTCATTTCGGCCGGCAAACAATCCGGTCTCTGGCACCATCATATTGGCGGCGTCGGCGATGGATGTTACCGTGTAAGTATCAATGCCGTCCCATGCCGTCGAAGGTATCACAAGGTCCCCTATGGGATCGGCCAGGGTGTGTGCGAACAACCTCACCTCTCCGTCCGGAGCGTCCTTTGTCACCTCGAATACGAGGTCGCCGTCCGCGAACGTAACGCCCGCGTCCCCCGTTCTCTCTATATCTGATCCGGACGGGATCATCGATATGAATGCCGCCATCAGAACGACGGCGATCACACCGATCGCCGCCGATAATGTCAGTAATCTTTTACGATCTGTTACTTTCTTGCTTATTTTATTGGATCTCATTTGCAGTCTCTCCGTCCCGTTATTTAAAAATTGTTTAGTTTATGAATAGTTTTTATATTATTTAAATATCTTAAATATATCTCATATCTTAAAAATTATATTTCGAACATATCATAACATTATCACGGACGGCCGGAAAGAACTCCTCTGCTAGAAAGATTTTAGACCTGAACCGTGATTGACGGGGCATGTGGCCGGTACTGCAGATCGCCCTTGATCTTATGCATCTCAAAAGAAGCGTGGAGATAGCTCACGAATCGATCGACGGAGGCGCCGATTGGATCGAAGTAGGCACTCCGCTGATAAAGAGCGAAGGTTCGGAATCGATACGGACCTTACGCCGCGAGTTCCCGGGAAAGAAATTGATAGCGGACACAAAAACAATGGATGTCGGTTCTTTCGAAGTTGAGATCGCCGCGAAGGCCGGCGCCGATATCATCACGGTGATGGGATTGGCTGATGATTCCACTATCTCGGAGGCGGTGATGGCAGCGAGAAAATATGGTGCCGAAGTGATGGTCGATATGCTGAACGTCCGGGACATAGTTGAACGTTCGAAGACCGTTGAGAGATTGGGTGTTTCGTACATTTGTTTACATATGGGCATAGACCAGCAGATGCGCGGGAAGGATGCGCCTGCGGACATATTGAAAAAGGTCGTTTCTTCAACGTCGATACCGATAGCCGCCGCCGGCGGGATAACGGCGGAGAAAGTTCACGTTTACGTGGAAGCAGGGGCATCAATAATCATAGTCGGCGGCGGTATAATCAAGACCTCCGACATAACTGAGGCTGCAAAGAACATGAAGAAGGCGATGGCCGGAGCGAAGATCAGCACGAATCTGTCAAAAAAATATGGTGAAACAGAGCTGTTCGAAGCTTTCATGCGCGTTTCAACGCCAAACATCTCTGATGCGTACCACAAACAGGGCGTCATATTCGGATTGACCCCGCACCTTGATCCGGGGCAGAAGATGGTCGGCCGTGCGCTGACGGTGCAGACGGCGAACGGCGATTGGGCGAAACCCGTGGAAGCCATAGACCGCGCAAAGGACGGCGATATCATCGTGATCTCCGTGGGAGGGGGCGACGTTGCGGTGTGGGGAGAATTAGCAAGCGAATCGGCCAGGGTCATGGGGGTGCGCGGTGTTGTGATCGACGGGGCGATACGCGACATCGATGACATACGTGCGGCGAAGTTCCCGTCCTTTTCAAAATATGTTGTTCCGAATGCGGGAGAACCGAAAGGTTACGGCGGGATCGGTATCGAGGTCACGATATGCAATCAGACCGTACGTACAGGCGATTGGATCATCGGTGACGAGAACGGTCTTATCGTTGTTCCTAAAGAACATGCCGTGGAAGTTGCGAACAGGTCGCTTGACGTAAGGGAACGCGAGAACCGGACGCGCGAAGAGATACGCAGAGGCTCCACCTTGTCAAAAGTTAACGAGCTTGAAAAATGGGAACCGGTGAAATAGCGGCCCGGCCGCATCTGAAACGGCCGTCCGTATGTGATATTTCACAAGATACACGGATGATGTGCCAGATGGCCGGGTTCCGAGTGCTTAAATATCCGATTTCTCATACGGTGGCGATGGGCGGCAGCTGATCGTTCGTGTCCGCATTATCAAAAAATACGGGATGGAAAGGCATGGGTACGGAAGCAGAAGGTAGGTTCATGTGGGAGGCCTTCATGAAATACTACGACGGGATGGAGATCCAGGAAGAGGACAGAGATACGCTGGACAGATTGGTCATGGCAAGTTACATTGTCTACACGCTCATGGAGGACGGCAGGATCTACGCCCGTGCGAGCAATGTGGCAAAAGGACTGAAAGAACTGTCCGTATGAGCTTTATTTTCTGATCGTGCGGCATGAAGCTGATCATATGTATACATTCAAGACATATCACGGATGGGTCCCGAATATCGGCGGGCGGGCGTGTTCTCCCGATAAGGTCGGAAGTAAGATAAGGGTCATAAACACAGAATGCAGGAATGAATATGTGTTCTCGTTCGATCATGATCGGTCCGTAACAAAGATAACCGCAAGGCATGCATCGCGCGGTACGGTCGAGATAAACATCCTTGATGACGGAGGTGTGTGTTCGCTTTGTATCAAACATGCAAAAATAAGTGTGAATGCCGACGTGGAAAGGGTTTGGATCGGAGAGGTCTGGAAAGAGTTCAGGAGGATATTGGACGGATGTTCGAACACTGTCGCTGACTGTACGGCCATGTTCCCGATATGTGTGGACCCGTTCCCGGACCTGCCTTCCAGAGATGCGCCCCCGCCGTCCATTCATAAAGAGATCGCTGTGAAATTCATAGAAACGATAGAACGCGACACGGATGCCGGGAATCACATAATATATCCTATCATAAACAATGCTAAGATCAAGACGCTCGAGGACTGGAAGAGCCTTTGGGACAAATCGAAGGAACTGTACAACCGCACCAGATCGAACCGTCTGTACTTTGAAAGATTCATGGAGATATATTGGGTGGTGTTCGTTCCTGAAGAGGCGGACAATCTCCATAAAATGATGGATGCCCGGTACGAAAAGGCCAGTATAATCTATGACGACAGTATGCGCAAGACGGAGTTCGGGTACAAAAAGGTGGCGGATGAGATCGGACGCCGCAGGTTCTACGTCGCATGCGCTTCCTTGGTCCTTGCGGCCATGGCGTTCCTGCTGTACACTCTGTGAAAGAATATGAGATGTGCTCATGTTTTATTGTTTTACGATCACGGCCTTCTTACAAAAATGAAATAACCGATGGCCGCGACCGCTATCGTCGTCAGTACGGCGGCCGTTATCAGAACCGGGTTCGATACTCCGCCGTTCCCGTCATCGTTCTGGTCGTCTTTCCCGTCATCCGGGTTCGATCCGGTGCCGTTCCCGTTATCCGTGCTGTCCGGCTGTGTTGTGGTGTCCTTGTACACTTCCACTGTCTGCGGACCGGTCGTGACATTGAATATGCCGAAGTTCGTCACGCTTACCGTAACGTTGCCCTGCGCCGTCACCTCTGCGAGAGATATCACCAATGTCGTTCCTGACCCGGACAGCGTGCCTTTAAGGGCCTTTCCCGTGCCGTCGGTTATTATTATGTTATTTATGGTCAGTTTTCTGATGTCCTTGTCGAACGTGATCACTATGTACAAGGAGTCCGCTGTGCCCGGTGACCCTCCGGCCTGTACGGCCTTGAAGGTAACGTCGGTCGTCGGGTTCACATACACAAAGGTCGCCTGAACGCAATGATCGTGATCCGTGTACTCATAATATCTGTCATAGCCAGTTCCTATGTTCGGCTTCGAATGATCGTCTTTTCCCAGACATAGATATACAGTATCGGTGTCTCCGCTGATGTCCATAAATTGAATGTACTTGTCCTCGTCGGCTGCGGTAAGAGTTCCGTTGATCAGCAGGAGCCCTCCTCCGTTGGTCCGGATATTGCCGTTCTTATAGAACGCAACGTCACCGTTTATGGCGATAACGCCGCCGGAGAAAAATCCGAACGCCGGTTCGAGACCGAAGAACGCAACGTCACCGTTTATTGTCATTGCTGCGTTCAGCGCAGCCGTAATGCTTCCGCGGTATCCGAAGAACGCCACGTTACCGTTCATTACGGTGTTACCGTCATCGGATGATGATATTATAGATCCGATATCACCGGTAAACGTCACGTTCCCGGTTATGATCATATCTCCGCCGTACCCGAACGTGTCGTTTTCATCGTATTCATCATATTTTTCATAACCGTTCACTATGCGGCCTTCTTCTCCAACAAACGTTACGTTGCCGTTCGTGGTGATAACGCCTCCGTTCATGACCGAGATATCACATTCATCACCGCAGAATGCCGCGTCACCGTTAATGGTTATGTTCCCGCCGGTTATCAGAACAGGTTCACCGGTCCCGGGGTCCTTCCAGTTTAACTCTCCGAAATCATTAGTGATCGAGCATTTGTTTCCGCAGAACGTCACTTTTCCGTTTATGGCGATCTCGCTATCCAAAAGGGCTCTGACCGCACAGCTGTCACCGGTGAACGTTACATTGCCGTTCGCGGTGATAACGCCGCCGTTCGCGGTCAGGATGTTACATTCATCGCCGCTGGATGTCACGTCACCGTTTATGGTTATGTTTCCGCCGGTCATTAGAATAAGTCCGCCCGCATCGGGATCATCCAACCATAATTCTCCGCGATTGGTATTGATCGAGAAGTTGTTTCCGTATGACGTTACTTTTCCGTTTATGAGGACCTCGCTGTCCAAAAAGGCCATGACCGCACAATCGTCGCCGGTGAACGCCACGTTGCCGTTTATGGTCACAACACTGTCCCAAGCGGCCCCTATCGTGCTGTCAAAAGCACCCGCAATGTCGAAGCTCCCGCCTCTGAATGTCACGTTGCCGTTTATGGTCACAACACGGTCCCAAACGGCCGCGATCTCGCTGCTGCCGCCATTGAATGTCACGTTGCCGTTTATGGTCACGACGCTGTCATTAAAGGAATCGATGCAACCGTGTCCATTGAATGTCACGTTGCCGTTTACGGTGATCTCCCCTCTTTCTCTGGCATAAATATCACAACGTTGACCGGCTATCATATCGCCGTTCAGGGTCAGGGTGCCGTACACATTCAATAATGTCCCGTCGGTCAGATTGAACGCGGGGCCGTATTTGTCTCCCGTTACGATCGAGCCGCCCTCGGCTATCTCAAATGAATACACGTCCAGATCAAGACCGGCTGATGACTCGTATGTGGCTTTCCATACGATCTTCACTGCGCGGGATGTCAAAATATGGAGTGTCGCATCGGCATTCAGCATGCTGCCGCCGACGGTCATCTCCTTGCCTTTATTGCCTGCGGCAAACTCCTCTATCGCTTTTTCCGCATCGGCGACATTTGTGTAATCGTCAAGGTTCACGTCGTAAGCATCGTCCGCCGTCCCGGCGGGATCGTATGATGTCCCTTCATTCAATGTCTCGTCGTATCCTTTCTCATCGTTCCCAAATAAGAACAGCACGGAAGCGACGACCATCAGCGATATCGCTAACGCTGTGACGACCGCTGCGGACCTTCGTCCTCCGCTCTTTCCTTCTTTTGTCTTATTTGTTCTCATGCAATTCTCCTTATATTTTTGCAACGGAACGATATCCTGTAACCGAGTTCTTCTTACTGTTCAACTTATATATAAAAATATATATTTTATAGTAAGTATAAAATTAAAAGTATTTGGTCAATGAATGCAAATGCTGACGATGAAGAAAAAATGTGTGACCGGCGGTCTCCCGCCGGAATGAGTTTTATTCGTTCGGCTCGGCGTTACGCGGATTCTGGGCAAGCTTGTTTGTCTCCTTTAACTCGGAGTCCATCATCCTGTCGAGGTCTTCCATCTGCGCCCTTATCGCTTCGGCCTTCGGTATCGGCCCCAATATATCGTCAGGGTTCCCGAAGTTCTTCTCCACGTCCTTCAGAGTGGATATCGGTCTGTCCGGTATGGTCTGCGCAGCTCCCATGTACTGCGATATACCGTCAACAAGTTTTGTCAGCTCGATGGGGAAGAAGAACTTTGTCGATTCTCCCTCGCCTACCGCCTTCAATGTTTCCATCGACAGTACGGACATCGCTTTGGAGTCGAGCGCTGCTGCGCCGACCGCCATTATGCGCAGCCTCTGTGCGTCACCCTGTCCTTCCAGTATTACCGCAAGTCTTTTACCCTCGGCCTCAAGGATCATCGATTGTCTGAGACCCTCCGCTTCGAGAATTCTTGACTTCTTTTTACCTTCCGCCTCAAGGATCGCTGCGCGCTTCATACCGTCCGCCTGGAGGATCGCGGCACGCCTCTTCCTTTCTGACGACGTTTGCTCCTCCATCGCCTCTTTGACCTTCCTTGCCGGGTCGAGTTCCCTGATCTCGACCGCTTCGACCTTCACACCCCACTTGTCTGTGCTTTCGTCGAGTATGTCCCTGAGCTGGATGTTTATCCTTTCCCTGTTCGAGAGTATATCGTCAAGCTCCATCTCACCGATCACAGACCTTAACGTGGTCTGCGCCAGGTATACCGTTGCCATCCTGTAGTCCGTGACCTGCAGGTACGCTTTCTTCGGGTCGGTCACCTTTATGTATATTATCGCATCGACGTTCACCGGCGAGTTATCTCTCGTGATGACTTCCTGACTCGGAACGTCAAGCACCTGAGTACGCAGGTCTAATTTCACGACCGTGTTTATCAGCGGGCAAACAACGTTCAGACCCGGGTTAAGTACTCTTATGAATTTACCCAGACGCATGTATATCGCCTGTTCGTACGGCTGAACTATCTTGACCCCGCTGACCACGACCACCAGTGTTCCGACGATCGCGATGAACACAAGGGCAAGCAACCATGGTTCCATCAAATCCATTTTTCATCTCTCCTTTTTTCTTTTATGTTAAATTCATTTGCGGGCCACTGTGACGTGTACGCCTTCGCTTTCGATCACTTTGACCTCTGCTCCCGCTTCGATGGGTTCGGCGGATGTTGCGCTCCAGATCTCTGAATCTATCCTTACCTTCCCTTTGAGATTTCCGGGTTCCGTTCTCACTGTGACGGTTCCGTACAATCCTATCAACGTTTCCGCTATCGTGGTGGACGGCGGTTCGGTGCTCCCCAGTATCTGATACATCTTCACCGTGCCGAGCGTCACCGGTACCGCTATCATGAGAGCAAGTATCGGCGACCATACGCTGAACAGGAAATCCGGATAGATGTACCCTATTATTCCCAGAATAACAAGCACCGTGCCCGGAATGAGCATGAACACCCCCGGCGACACTGCCTCTATTATGAGAAGTATTGCGCCGATGATGATGAGTATTATTGCGAACGTCTGTGCATCCATTGTCTTTTCCTCCTTATACGATCCTACCTGCCATTTTGTT
>JAIRJQ010000040.1 GCA_031260545.1 Methanomassiliicoccaceae archaeon
GAGTCGGTGATCGAGAACATATACACATGCACAACATGTATGGACTGCGTAAGGAGATGCCCGTCCAAGGTGGATATCGTCGAGATAGTGGAGATGTGCCGCGCAGACCTTGTGAGCAACGGCCACATACTGCCGAAGCACAAGTCGGCCGTTGACAGCATACTGAAATTCGGAAATCCGTTCGGAGAGAAGGACACGATGGTGCAGCGTCTTAACGTGAAACCGAAGAAAGCGAAGATCGGATACTTCCCGGGATGCGCAGCACCGTTCAGAACAACAGGGATAACCAAAGCGTCGCTGTCAATATTCAATAAGTTAAAGGTGGACCACACGGTAGTGGACTGCAAATGCTGCGGAAGCGTCATGCAAAGGATCGGATGGAATAACGACGATGTCGTTAAAATGATGAAGGCGAACGTGGATGCCATAAAAGAACAGGATGTTGAAACATTAGTGTCATCATGCGCCGGATGTTACAGGATGTTCAAAGAAGAATACCCGAAATACGTGGACGTTCCGTTCAAAGTATTGCACATATCCGAGTTCTTGGCGGCGCAGGACCTTAAACTGAAACCGATGAAGGCAAAGGCGACATATCACGACCCGTGCCATCTGGGAAGGCACGCGAAGGTCTATGATGCTCCCCGTGATGTCATCAAAAAGATCCCGGAACTTGAGTTCAAGGAAATGGTGAACAACCGCGACACAAGCCGCTGCTGCGGCGGCGGAGGCGGTGTCCGTTCCGCATACCCCAATGAATCAAAGACGATGGCGGAAGCGAGGCTCGAAGAGGCGGAGTTCGCCGATATGATAATCACCGCGTGCCCGTTCTGTGTGAACAACCTGGAATTCGGTACGCCTGCCGGCAAAAAGAAACGCATCGTTGACCTGACGGAATTGGTGGATGAACTTCTGTGACCCTTTTGACCGAGTGGCGCAGAGGATCGATAACATACGATCTGCCCAAAGTAATGGGAATACTCAACCTAACACCTGATTCTTTCTCCGACACCGTAAGATCTTCCGGAAAGGCCGCGGTCGAACGGATATTTGAGATGGAGGACGAAGGAGCGGACATCATCGACATAGGCGGCGAATCCACAAGACCGGGTTCCATACGAATAACGCCGGAAGAGGAGATGTCCCGCATAATCGGTGTGATCAAAGAGGCGGCCCCTTCCTTAAGGGTCCCGATATCCGTAGATACAATGAATCCGGAGACAGCGGAGGCAGCGCTGGACGCCGGCGCAAGCATCATAAACGATGTGAACGGCCTCCGCGATGACAGGATGCTGAAACCCGTATCATCCGCCGGTGTTCCTGTTGTAATAATGCACATGCACGGCGTCCCGCGAACAATGCAGGATGATACGATGAGCGGAAATGTTATGACCCAGATATCAAAGTTCTTTGACGATATATGCGAAAAAGCAGTGACCGCAGGAATAAAGGAACGTAACATTATCCTCGATCCCGGCATCGGTTTCGGGAAGACGTATCAGCAGAATACAGAGATCATCAGCAGTTTACGGATATTACGCAAAGGTTATCCGCTGCTGACGGGAACGTCAATGAAATCGTTCCTTTCGTATGCGTATCCCGATCTCACAAAAGAAAAGGCAAGCATATTGTCCGCAACAGAATGTGTAAGCAACGGCGCCGATATCGTCCGTGTTCATAACGTTAAAGGGACAGTGAACGAATTAAAGAACAAAGAATCTGATAAATGACGCAACGACCGCCGCAACTATCACACCGGTTCCCATGAGCACATAGAACCGTCTGTCAAGGCTCCTTGCTTCTTTTATATCCGACTCATACTCTTTCGAACAAGCGTCTGAACAGAAATGTTCATTGAATGCGACCGGATCGCCGCAACTCTCGCAGTGACCGTGTTCCGGAAGGGCCATGCTATCGCAATACAGACCGCAGTTTTAACATTATGCGTCATCGTCTTCGTTATACAACGCCAGCTTGCAGTACGGCACAGCCGTCTTCTATAATAGTATACTAACTGTAGTCTATATATTTTATATATTATTATAGAGTACACTAAACAAATGATATCTGCCAGAGAATACGACAAGGACCGTTTCGACCGTTCGAAGAGAATAGAATGGCTGGACATGGATGCAATAGGGGATTGCAGATGCCTCGTCGTCGGCGCAGGCGCACTCGGCAACGAGGCGGTCAAGTGCCTGGTGCTCTCCGGTTTCAGGGATATTACGATCGTGGACATGGACGATATCGTCCTGTCAAATCTCAACAGATGCGTGTTCTTCAGATCATCAGACGTCAAGAACGGTCTGAAGGCGGACATACTTGCGGAACGTGCGTCCCGGCTTGATCCGGATGTTACGATAAGATCAAAAAGGATGAGGATACAGGAACTCGAACGCTGGGATGCGTTCGGCATCGTCATCGGATGTCTGGACAACATATCCGCAAGGCTGCATGTGAATGCGCACTCGTATTATCATAAAATACCGTATGTTGACGGCGGGACCGACGGCATGACGGGAAAGATACAGGTGGTCCTGCCGGGAGGTCCGTGCCTGCAGTGCTCAATGAACAGGACCCATTATAAAGCGCTTGAAACAAGATTCAGCTGCACAGGGAAGGATGCAGCATTCTACGTTCCTAAAATGGCCGCCGAGATAACGACAACTTCCGTGATCGCGGCGATGCAGGTGCGCGAGGCAATGAAGATAATGTCCGGACGCGAGGACATGTGCGTAAAGAACATGTCATACTACGACGGGATATCAGGAGAAACATTCACTTTAGAAGTGAAGAAGGATGAGAGATGTGAGAATCACGAACACGAGGTGTGAAAAATGGGCATACATGTATCAGTAAAGAACGCAACACTGGGAGCAACATTAAAAATGGACCTTGCCCCGAACGAGACGGTGTATGATATAATCGAAAGCGCTGCGGAATTTTGGAAAAAGGATCCGAGAGCATATGTGATAAGGAAAGGAAAATCATTGCTCAGTGCATCGGACACCATAATGGAAGCGAACATCATGAACGATGATGTTCTGGAGATACTCCCTGACCCGGAGGGAGGGTGAGTGGGACTCCCCCGTCCGATCCTTTTGAAAAGGTTAGCGAATGAATTGCAAAGGTGTTCCGGCTACATAGGGTCAAATATAACATTCGATCCCGGCATAGCAGAGTTTCCGGTAGAGATCACCGTCTTCATGAGCAACATTCCGGCATATGCGAAGATCAGCGATCGTATCGTGACGGTGAAGGACCACAGGTACAGATTGATCATCAACGAGGAATATCCTTTCGAAAAACCAAGGGCAAAGTGGGAAACACCTATTTTCCATCCGAACATCATGCCGCCGGAGGACGGAGGATACGTGTGCATAAAATCCCTGGACGTGTGGTCGTTCGGTTCCACGCTGCTGTCGTTCATAAAATCGATCGAGCATTTGGTAGAGAACCCGAACGCATTCAACCCGTTCGGCATGGACTCATGCATGGAAGCATCCAGATTTTATTTGGAGAATGAGGCAAAGATAAATGCTTCCGTGAGCTTCGGGGGTCAGTGATGCCCCGTATAACGAAACATACCGTCCGCGATGTCGCAGAGAGGAAAAGGATGGTCCCCGCTGATATTTTCATATCAGAGGATGCGATCTCCGACATGCTCGGCCATGCCGAGAAAGGTCTGGCAGAGAACGCGGAAGTAATGGGGCTGCTGGCGGGAAGCGTTCACAGGGATGATGACGGATCGTACGTAACGGTAAGCAAAGCGGTGACATCAGGTCTTCTCTCCGATGAAGTGAGCGTAAAATTCGATCATTCCGATATGATCACGCTGTTCGATGCATTGGATGAACTGGATTTCGATTATGTCATCGTCGGATGGTACCACTCGCACCTGGGGATAGGTTGTTTTATGTCCGAGACGGACGAACGCACGCACGCATCCGCATTCGGAGAACTCGGATTCGCAATCGTTATCGATCCGATCAAAGAGGAGATGAAGATTTTCAAAGGCTCAGCCGGCGGAACGAAAGAGGCATCGATGGTAGTTATCGAAGATCACACCCAAATGGCGTGACGCTTCCTCATATCAGATTCCGTTATGTTAAGGCGTTCCATTATCTTCGGGACGATGCTGTCAAAGAAAAGGTTGGACGCTTCTTCGAATATCGTACCCAAAGGTGCATATTTTGATTTGTCCTTGTCCTTGGCCGGAGGCAAAAGGATCACGATATCAGATGCTGCCGTCAATTTAGTGTCAGGGTGCGCGGTCACGGATATCACCTTAGAACCGATGCGTCTAGCTATGTTAGCTGTCTGAACAGCTGACATTGTGTTTCCGGTGTTCGAGATAAGTATGGTAAGATCGTCCTTGGTGATTATCGGCGTTGTCATTTCGCCTACGAAATGCACATCAAGTCCCATCTGAACAAGCCGCACGCAGAACGACTGCCCCGAAAGTCCCGATCTTCCGGAACCGTAAACGAATATCACTCTTGATGATATGATATGATCGATCAGTTTTTCCACCGCGATCTGATCGACCGCACTCACCGATGTTCTGACCGCGTCTATTATGTATTCGAGAGATGACATCAATCATCCTCGTCGTCGGCCGCCGCTGCGACGGCCTCATCCTTTTTCTTCGCTCTGATCGCTTTAACGACCCTCTTCGTCAGAACGCGCTCATGTATCACTTTCATGTACATCGCATCATGTTCCAACAACGGCGACCCTGAAATGACAGTGACATCATGTTTCATGTCCGCAAGCGCTTCACCGAGCGGTTCGAATTTAAGATCGCCCTTCTTTATGGGCGTGAGCCTTCTCTCGTTACCGTCAAAGTGTTCCACACCCGAGAACAGCGTGTGTATGCCGTCCTTGCAATACGGTTCCACGGCATCCAGGAGATCCTTGAAATCCGCGGCGGTGTTAAGCGATCCGCGTGTTCTCGAATGATAATGCGGAAAGTTGACCACAGGGACGATGCCGTCCACCTCATCGCATAACTCAAGTATCTGATCCAGGGAACCGAACGCCTCCAGGCGTCCGGTTATCTCCACTCCCAATTTTGTTCTTATTCCCGTGTCCTTCCACCATTCCATAACGGAAATGATATTTTCTATGATGTTCGCATCCGTTTCATCTGTGTCCTGGACATCCTTATACAATCCTAAGTTGGTGACAACAACGTTCCCGCCCAACGCATTTGTGATTATGCCTGCATGGCGTATGTTATTGATGCATCTGTCCGTAAGCTCGTTATTGCTGCCAAGATCCATATAATACGGCGTATGCAATGAAACTTTGACATCAAGCCTTCTCGCCATGTTGCCTATCGGTATCAACGAGCCGTAAGAATCCGCAACGCCGGAAGCCATCATAAGTAAGATGTCATCATCCTCGATCGGTTCCTTGGGGTCGGATATCTGCATATCATCGCGAATGATCTCAACGACGAGACCGCCGGTCAGTTCTCTGATGCATGACCCGATCTCCTCTTCCTCAGGATACCGTTCAACGGTGCCCGCCCTTACCATCGGGATCTCAATGGCGGTAAGGCCAAGATTATGAACATCCTCGATACCATCTTTAAGCGTACGACCTTTACATGACAACGGAATTCCTGCGGGACCGAACCTGATCATTTATGCACCTGCTTGAACCCAAAACCAAGGCTACTATATACTTATATTGTCACGCGCAATCATTACGCTCCGTTATTACATTCCGTTCGGAGGAAAGAAAAGGCACATAGCAGTAAGATTCAGCATCGTAATAACATTCACACGGCGGGGAAGGGTTTTAAAAGCAACTGTTTCTTTTAGGGCTGATATTCAAATGGCAGAAGATTTCAAAGTTACGCCGTGGGAGGTCACCGGGGACATAGATTACGATCTTTTAGCGGAACGTTTCGGAACGACCGCCATTGATGATAAATTACTTTCAAGATTCAAAAGATACGGCGAGCTGCATATGATGTTACGCCGTAATATCTTCTATTCGCACAGGGACATGAACATGATACTCGATGAGTATGAAAAAGGGAACAAATTCTTCCTGTACACCGGGCGCGGACCGTCCGGTCATACGCATTTGGGACACATAATGCCGTGGATGTTCAACAAATGGATGCAGGACGTCTTCGGTGCGGAAATGTATTTTCAATTAACGGATGACGAAAAATTCCTGTTCAAACAGGACGCCACATTAGAGAACACGAAAAAAATGGCGTACGAGAACGCATTGGATTTTGTTGCCTTAGGGTTCGATACAAAGAGGACAAAGATAATACTGGACACGGAGAACATCAAAACGATGTATCCGATCGCGTTAAAGGTTGCTAAAAAGATAAACCTTTCAACAGCAAAAGCGGTGTTCGGTTTCGATAACACGACGAACATCGGATCAATATTCTACACATCGATGCAGTCGGTGCCGGCACTCATGCCGTCGGAACTGGCAGGCCGCAATATTCCGTGTCTCATACCGTGCGGTATCGACCAGGACCCTCATTTCAGGGCCTGCCGGGACATAGCGCAAAGCATAGGGTACATGAAACCCTCTCAGATCTACTGCAAAATGTTCCCGGGACTCAGCGGTTCCGATAAGATGTCATCGTCCGATCCGCTGGCAACGATATATACGACCGATAACGCAAAAGAAGTCAAGAAGAAGGTGGGAAGGGCGTTCACCGGCGGTTGTGTATCGGTGGAAGAACAAAGAGCCAGCGGAGGCAATCCGGAAGTGTGCGCGGTGTTCAAGTACAATTATTATCTGTTCGAGGACGACGACAAAAAGCTGAACGAGCTGACGCAAAAATGCAGGAACGGAGAGATATTGTGCGGCGAATGCAAAGTTGCACTGACTGAGAAGATAAACAAGTTCCTGGAAAGGCATCAGGAGAAGAGAGAGAAGGCAAAAGATGTCATCGGAGAGATGACATTTGAAGGATTTAAATGGTGAACCATTTTATCGGTAAAAGAAATAAGGTGACCCGATGGACAAGTCCGAGATATACGAAGGATTAAGCTTCAACGAAAAGAGATTGCTGCTTTCACTGAGCGGCGTAAAAGGATCTGCGCCCGCCGATCTTGTTTCATCAGGTAAGTTCGAACTCGAGGTGGAGGTCATGGGCGCCGCATCCTGGCTTTCCGCAAAGGGATTGGCGAAAATAGACGAGAGCTCGTCAAGGTCATTTGTCCTTATCAACAAAGAGATAATAAAAAAAGGCCTTCCCGAAAGGAGGGCGCTGAACGCGATACATTCCGCCGGGGATTCAATGGATATGTCCGCACTCGCATCGGAACTTCCGGACGGTGACGACAAGATAGCAGTGGGATGGCTTAAGAGGAAAGGGCTCGCTGATATCGCAAAAGGGGAAAAGAAGATAATTTCGTTAACATCCGCAGGCAAAGAGATGTTAAATAAGAAAATGGACGACGAGGCCCTGCTTGAAAGAATGGCCAGCGGCGCGGTGTCTGAGAACGATCGCGACAAGAATATTATAAAAGACCTCAAAGGCCGCCAGGACATGATCGAAGAGCGCATAACGACCAGCCGTTCAATATCATTGACAGAATTGGGAAAAGAAATGATCGCGATGGGCATCGAGCTGAAAGAGGAGATCGCGCAGCTGACTGTCGAGCTCATACAGAGCGGGAAATGGAAGGATGCCGAATTCAGAAGATACGACGTTCAGACGTTCGCTCCGTCGATAGCGCCGGCAAAGAAGCATCCGCTGTCGAGACTCGCTGATGAGATAAGGAACATATTCGTACAAATGGGATTCACCGAGACGGACGAGGAGTACGTTCAGCCGGCATTCTGGAACATGGACGTACTGTTCACACCGCAAGATCACCCGGCAAGGGACCTTCAGGATACGTTCTACCTCAAAGAACCGGAGTTCATACGCATTGACGATAAAAAATTAATAAAAAAGGTCAAGGAGATCCACGAGAACGGCGGTGAGACGGGATCCACGGGATGGGGAGGAACGTGGTCATTGGAGAAAGCGGAACAGGCGCTGCTTCGAACGCATACAACAGTGAACACAATAAAATATCTCTCCGGGAACCCGGACCCTCCGGTGAAGGTGTTCTCGTTATCACGTATATTCAGGAATGAATCCACGGACGCAACCCATTTACCCGAATTCACGCAGATCGAAGGCATAATACTCGACGAGAAAGGTGATTTCGATATGCTTGTCTCGCTTGTGAAAAGGTTCTACGGTCTAATGGGATTTGACAAGATACGCATACGTCCCGCATACTTCCCGTACACAGAACCATCACTGGAGATAGAGGTGTTCTTCAACGGCAAATGGATGGAACTGGGCGGCGCCGGCATATTCCGGCCGGAGGTGGTCGCACCGTTCAATGTGAAACACCCCGTTCTTGCATGGGGCTTCGGCTTTGAGAGGCTGGCCATGCTTAAGTGGAACATACGTGATATTCGGGACCTGTATGTAAGCGATATCGACCTTCTCAAAAAGAACACGATATTCTGATAACGTCTCACCGGGAACGCGCAGCGCATTCTGCTGCTTTTACAGGCATTCCGGCCGAGCTGTACGATGACGCAAGCAGACCGTATATCTTCTTTTTTCTGCTGTCCGTAGTGACGCCCAGCGCTTTTGTCAGATATGCAATGGACGAATCGTCATCATTCGACGCGGACGAAACATCGGCCATCTGCATGTATATGCGGTCCAATCCGTCCACCGTACCGGACGATACGGCTGTATCTTTCATAGAGAAGAGCATGTCCAGCGCCTCTTTGTCGTTACCGAGGCGGCCAAGCGCCCCCGCTAATCTTAAGTTTACATCAAAACGGCCGGTCCTGCCGATGCTTCTGATTATCGCCAACGCTTTCGAAGGATCGCCCCTTTTCATTTCCAGATCGGCTGAATATAAAAGTCCGAGCTCTCTGTCCTTTTCCGTGATCACGGAGATCATCGACCCTGCAGTTCTGAGGTCGCCCGCATCAAGGGCAACGGTTATCATCACCGGTAGAACATCAACAGCATATTTTTCTGGGACATCGAGCTTTGAAAGGATGCACCAAAGGTCATCGTTCATGTTATCCAGCAATGTTTCCTTATCATTGATCACAAGCCGGCAGGCATCTTTGACGCGTCCTGCGTTCATCAGATGGTAAAGGCGCTCCTGCGCATCGTTATTATCCAACCAATGATCGGCCGCGGCACTGTGCCATTCCTTTATCATCTCAGGAGAGGCGGCAGAGATGACCTTTTCCTTGACCACATCGCTAAGGATCACCATTCCTGCGACATCCGTAGGTATAACAGGCTTGGCGGTCGCAGGAAGAGAGGTGCGCAGTACAGGACATCTGAGAACGGACGCAAGCCCGAGTACAAATCTTTCCTCTGCGCTGACAGAATTCAAAAGAGTTTCGGGATCGCATCTCTTCATATCAAGCATCGGCATCAGATCGAGGCCTTCCTTCTCCGCAAGCGCCTTCAAACGTTTCGCGTGATCCATGCCCAACGGCGTCAAACGATATGATTTGCGTCTCGATCTGGCGCCTTTCACATGTTTCTGATCTTCCATTATCTTGTCGGCGGTCCGCAGTTTCTTCAGTTCGATGGAGGAATGCGCTCTTGATATCCTCAGCGAGGCGGCGATCCCGTCCTGCGTAAGGTCCCATGTCCTGTCATATTCATCGTCATTCAGAAGCTCATAGCTGCTCATATGTAGCACTATTCGATCTGCTATGGTCAAGCGGTCCATGCACTATGAGTAACTAAAGTACTATAAATAGTATACTAATAATCCCATATATAGCATTGGGCATACCTACGGTATGCCTCGTAAGCTTTTGATATGCAGCACGGAGGATGTTGCATCGGTGAACATACGCGATGCGCTTATCGGAACAAAACAATGGGAGGATGATGGTGATCTCCTGTATCATGACGACATGGTGATCATGACGATCCCGGACATCCACATCCGTGCGGAGAATATCGATGATGAAGCGAAGAAAAAGGGGATATACGCAGACGAAATGATATTTCTCTCAAGGCACAAGGCGGCCTCTGCGATACCGACGTTAACGGTGCATCCCATAGGGAACTTCCACAACGCCGACCTGGGCGGGATGCCTAGAACGCTCGTAAAAGCATCGCCGGCGACGATGACCGGTCTGCTGCGCTCACTTGCGGCTGGAGATACAAAACACTATCAGGTGTCATTCGAAGTTACGCATCACGGTCCGTACGTGAACATCCCGGCGACGTTCATTGAGATTGGTTCTGACGAGAAGCAATGGAATAACAAGGATGCGGCGCAGATGATCGCAGATGCGATATACGGGTGCGAGGAGAAGGATCACACAACGGCGATAGGGATAGGCGGAGGCCACTACGCTCCGAGGTTCACAGAGGTCGCAAAGGACCATGAGATAAATTTCGGTCATATGATACCGGAATATGCGTTCAGAGATTCGGACAATGACGACCTGATAAGAATGTTAACGGTATCGGCAGAGAACAGCGATACCAAGCTGGTATACATTCACAAAAAATCGATGAAAAGCGAAATGTTAAGGCGCGTGAAGGATGCGATCGACTCGTGCAGCCTCGAAATGATAAGCACAAGCAGTTTGAACGAGATCACTGAGAGCTGACCGTAGTTCCTTTGATCTTTTTTCCGAGTATCGCATTTTTCAGCTCATCGATATCGCGGCCGTCGACCATCAGTATATCGATGCGGTCGCGCATCGCTAATTTAACGCCAAGGGGATCGAAGACGGACGATCTGCCGGCGTCATGTTCCGCGTAGACAATGTTGCTTAACTCTTTTATTGTAAGATTCGAGAATCTTTTGGCATTCGGGTCCTTCTTTGGGTCGTCGGAATAAACGGCATCAACAGCCGTCGCGTTCACTATGCGTATCCCTCCTATCTTTCCGGCGATCATCGCCGCGACGGCGTCGGTCGTGTGACCCGGTTCAGTTCCGCCCATGACAACGATCTTTCCGTCCGCGAATGCAGAAACGGCCTCATCGACAGTATTTGGAACGCCATTATACGCAGCACCGCCCAATGCGATCCGCAACAATTCTGCGTTCAGTCTAGTAGCGCCGATGCCCATCATGTCCAACTCGTCAACCGAACCGCCCAGCTGCCTTCCGGTATTCACGTAATATCGTGATATCTTGCCGCCTCCGCATATTATCACGAGCGAGACGATCTTTGAAGCATCCGTAAGCATGTCGGCGAGCTTCCTGATGTATGAGGGATCGTCCTCTCCCGGTATCAGTACCGAACCGCCGATCGAGACCACTATTTTTTCCACGAGAATCACCAATACTTTTATTACCGAAGTCTCTCTCACTAAAAAACCTATAGGTAGATAATGTATGGATGAAAGAGGTACGACGGAGAAAGCAAGGTACGATTTCAAGAAGGCGATGCAGGAGATATTAGACCTCAAAGGAAGAGGGACAGAACTGATATCCGTGTACATACCGCCCTCGAAGCATATCTTTGATGTGATGGCATATCTCAGGAATGAGTATTCGCAATCATCTAACATTAAATCCAAGTCGACGATGAAGAACGTCCAAAGCGCCATCGATTCGATAATGGCCCGCCTGAAAACATACAAGAACACCCCTCCTCGCGGTCTGGTCATATTCTGCGGAGAGGTAGCGAGAGCAGGCGACCAAACAAGAATGGTGCAGAATGTCCTGGAACCTCCTGAAGCGGTGACAACATTCTTTTACAGATGCGATTCGCAGTTCTACACGGAACCGCTGCTGGTGATGCTGCAGGACAAAAAAACATACGGCCTCATAACGATGGACAGGAGCGAGGCAACATTAGGATTGCTGACAGGAAGCAAGGTCGTCGTGATAAAGAACTTTGATTCAATGGTGCCGAGAAAACACAGACAGGGAGGACAGTCCGCACAGCGTTTTGAACGTCTTATAGAAATAGCGGCGCATGAGTTCTTTAAAAAGATCGCGGACAACGCAACAGAAGTGTTCCTCAGCCGCGAGGAAATGATGGGCATCCTCATCGGAGGGCCGGGTGCAACGAAAGATTACTTCGTTAAGGAAGGTTATCTGCACCATGAACTTCAGAAAAAGGTCGTCGATACGTTCGATACAGGTTACACGGACGAATACGGACTGCGTGAACTCGTCGAGAATGCAAAATCTGCCATTGTTGATATCGAGCTGATGCAAGAGAAGGAATTGATACAAAAGCTGCTCACAGAGATCAGGGACGCCGACGGCGGACTTTCGGCGTACGGCGAAGAGGTCGTACGCAACGCAACATTGGCGGGCGCCGCAGACGTTATACTATTATCGGAAGATCTCAACAAACGCCGTATTTACGTAAAATGTCCCCAGGGTCACAGGTATGCGTTCACATCATCTTCCGAAGCAGAGAACAAGATCGAATGCAAAGAGTGCGGCTCATTGGTGGATGTTGAGAAAGATATCGACTTAGTGGACGACTTTTTCGAAGTGGCGGACCAATTCAGTACGTCCGTCGAAATAATATCGGCGGATTCTGAAGAAGGCGAGATGCTGATGAAAGCATTCGGAGGAATAGCTGCGATACTCAGGTACAGGGTGTGAAGATGAGCATATTCAACACATTCACCGAAGACGTAAAAGATGCCGTAAAAGATGCGTTATCAAAGATGGGCGCGGACGGGCCGTTTGAAACGGAGATACCGTCAACGGATGCGGCCGATCTGGACGTTCCTTGTTTCCTGCTGGCGAAATCATTGAAAAGATCGCCGGCGGATATCGCGAATGTATTAGCATCGTAGATCATTCCGAAGGGAACGATAGCGTCCGTACAGGCATTGAACGGTTATCTGAATTTCACGATCAGCAGGAACGATCTGATCAATGGGACGATATCGGAAATAATTGAAAGGAAGGACGGATACGGATATCTGCCGTCAAAGGGCAAGAGCCTCAATCTTGAGCACACATCAACGAATCCGACAGGTCCGATACACGTCGGACGAGCGAGAAATCCGATCATCGGAGATACATTAGCCAGATGTCTCAAAAGATGCGGTTATGATGTCACAACGGAGTACTATGTCAACGACGTGGGAAAGCAGGTCGTGATATTGACATGGGGCGTCAACAACATACCGAAAGAGGATGTGGAGAAGGCGGACCGTGAAAAAACGGATCACGAACTTGTTGCATTCTACCGCATCGCGAACAAATTGATGGAATCTCGTCCGGAAGTGAGCGAAGTGATATCATCAATGCTCAGAAGATTCGAGAGCGGTGACCCGGATGTTATATCTAACGTAAGAAGAACGACGGAGATCATGCTCACCGGACTGAAGAGAACGCTATCAGACATTGGCGTTGAATTGGATGTTTACACATGGGAGTCTCGGTACATCGAGAACGGCGACGCGAAGAAAGTGGTAGAAGATCTGAAACGGTCGAAGTACGCGGGACAGGACGACGGCGCATGGTTCCTCGATCTCGAAGAGTTCGGCGTCCAC
>JAIRJQ010000089.1 GCA_031260545.1 Methanomassiliicoccaceae archaeon
CATCGCCGCTGGCGTATGATCTAGCACACGTCCAGGTTGCGTATGATCGGTAATCATGGGGCTGTATCCGGCCTCATCCTCCATTCCGGAGCCCTATACCTCTTCCCCGACAAAGGACCTCTCTGCGGGTGCATGCATTTCACTAATCGTTAGCCAGCGCCCTATTAAGGCGCGGCGAACTTCCCGATTATCGGAGATATATATAAAGGTTTCCAAAATCTAATTTTTGGCACCTCTCAGACAATCCAAGAGACTTGATGGTCCGCATCAAGCAGACCGCCTACGCGGGTATTATATTTATAATATTCTGTAAACAGTGATTTAATTTCACGGAACAAACAGCACAATGGTCGCATTGGGAAGTATTTTTGTGAGTTCACGGAGATGCGGATGGTACAGATGTATCAGGTTATCGCGGACCGGCCGTTTTGAGAGTAATTTCGAAACGACGGAAACTTCCGTTCTGCCTTCAACCTTCCATACGCTCTCTGTGAATGACGTGTCTGTCATAATAGATATCGGAAGTCTCAAAGAAGCTTTTTCCAACTCTGTGCACACTCCGCACAGTTTGTCTATCTCCTCGCGCGTTATCTCACAGACGTGGCCGTTACGCGTCCTGTATGTGCGGTCGCCGGAAGCGATGATCTCACTGAGGCCTCTCCTCGCCGCCGGTGCGTGGGCATTCATGCCTGCCAGAAGGTGCTCTACATCCATGACCATACGTATCACAGAATCTAATATTATACATACGTGCGCGTATATCATAGTATATGGACGCAAAGCTTGCGGATCTTCTGAGAACGCATCCCTGCTACAACGAGGACGCTCATAAAAAATTCGCACGGATGCATCTTCCCGTAGCGCCGAAATGTAATATTCAGTGCAATTACTGCAATCGGAAATATGACTGCAGCAACGAATCGAGACCGGGAGTGACAAGCGAGGTCCTCACACCGAACGAAGCGGCAGAGAAGGTGCGCGCAGTAAAGGAAAAGATCCCGGAGCTGAGCGTCGTGGCGATCGCCGGCCCGGGAGACCCGCTGGCTAATGATGAAACGCTGGAAACCCTGGAACTTATCCATGATAATTTCCCAGACCTTACGTTATGCCTTTCCACTAACGGGCTTATGCTTCCCGAATATGCCGAAGAGCTGTACGCGGCCGGCGTACGTTTCGTTACGGTGACGATGAACTCAGCGGACATGGACGTATCATCGAAGATATATGAGACGGTAGTTTGGAAAGGAACAAAGCTGAAAGGGAGGGGCGCAGCGGAACGTTTACTGAAGAATCAGCTGGAAGGCATCAAAAAGTGTATCGATCTTGGTATGCTGGTCAAAGTGAACATCGTCCTCATTCCGGGAATAAACGATACTCACATACCGGACCTTGTGAACTTCGTGAAGAGAATGGGCGTATACATTGTGAACATCTTACCGTTAATACCCATCGAAGGAACGAAATTCTCAAACCTCGGGGCACCGACGCCCGAGGAAAGGAGGAAACTCATGGATGTCTGTTCTGAAGGCGTAAAAATGATGAGGCATTGCAGGCAATGCCGCGCGGACGCGATAGGGCTTTTGGATAAGGACAGATCGAACGAGTTCATACGGACGGGAGCATGCGGCTCCGGATGCGGTCCCGTGAACGTTGCCGCTGACAACAACACGAAGAGCCAGATCCGCATTGCTGTTGCATCCGATGACGGCGTTACGGTCAATGGAGGGTTCGGGAATACGTCGTCTTTCAGAACGTACATTATGAAAGACGGCGGCATCATTGACGGCGGCGTCGTGAACATCGAACGCCACGGCGGAGTTTACGGTGATGCACATACAAAGAACATCGCCGATCGCATCATCTCGTTGAAGGATGCGGATATTGTTATCGTCAAAGAGATAGGCCCGCGGCCGCTGAACGAGCTGAAGAATGCCGGCAAGTTCGTTCACGTTGCCGGCGGCGATGTGAAGGATGCGATACAGGTTGCGGCGAAAGGATATAAAAAAGACCGATGATCGTTTTGACATATATTCGGACATATTAACGTAATAACCATTACTTTAATTGTCATTACGATAATTGCCATTAGTTGATCATTGGATTAATCATTACATTGATCGTTTCACATATCATCGAGTGAAAGTACCCTGTATTCGAGATCATACTTGTTCAGGTCCTGGATCGTTCCGGCTTTCCTTTTAAGCTCGTCTATATTCGCCTTTTTCGGATTCCGTTTCACTTCTGTTACGATCGCTTTGCCGTCAAGGTCATTCAGCGCTACAATATCGATCTCATTCTCTCCCTTCCTGTCCCAATGCGAACCGATATTCGTAATTCTCTCCTCTTCAGCGATCTTTTCTGCGAAATAGTCTTCAAGCACCTTACCGCTGTACTCTGTGTATTCAGAACGTATCTTCTCTTTCAGAACATCATACTTTTTTAATTCCACCGCAGACATGTTGGTATTTATGAATCTGAAATAAAACCTCAGATAATTATCAGATATCTTCCATCTCACGTCCCTGCTGTTCTCTTTGGAGAAGATCGGTCTGTTCTTTCGTATCATATCGTATTTACTTTCTAAATTCTCCAGATACGCACCGCATTCCTTTCCCGTTACATCATTGATCTCTTTCTGAGTGTTCTTCCCGTTCGCGATCATATGAAGAATTGAGAAATATGTCATGTAGTCCGTTCCGAATTCAGATATCAGCAGATTTTTTCCGTCCGTAAGGAAGATGGAATTCAGATCGCATACAGCGTCCAGCATCTTTTCGAATGATGTCGCCCCTTTGTCCATTAGCAGCTCTATGTACTTCGGTACGCCGCCTGTGACCGCATAAAGGAACAGCAGATCCTCTTTTTTATAATTTGGATCGTGATCTCTGAGTATTGTTCTTATGACACTCGGTCTGAACGGCCTCAGATTGAATATGGATGATGCTCTTCCAAAGAGGGGTTCTTTGCCGTCTTGAAACATCTTTATCATCATTGAGTGAACAGACCCGCAGACGATCATGTTTATTTTCGTTCTGCCTTTGTATTCATCCCATAGATTCTGTATTATGCTCGTTATCGATTTGTTTATCTTCTTTAGTTCCTGGAACTCGTCGATAACTAACGTGTAATTATTGTTCTCTCCGTATGCCATCAGCTGTTTGAAGATATCACGAAATTTACCGGTGTTGAACAATTCTATTCCGAGGTCAGTTTTTGCATTATCTGCAAAAAGCTGACAGAGCACCGACTCGTTGACGCGTTCCGTAAAAACATAGAGCATCTTGCTTTCTTTTTCGGATTCCCTTATTAATGCGGTCTTACCTATGCGCCTTCTTCCCGTTATCACAGTAAGGGCGCTGCCTTTATCAGCTGACCTGATACGATCTTTTTCAAGTAACTTCAACTCTTCTTCTCTGTCATAGAACTTCATTGGCAGCACCTGTCATCTCTTAACGTAATTGTAATTAAAGTAATATTAATTATTGTAATAAGTATTATATTAAATAAACATTTCTATATTGGCAAATCGATCACATATATGGCCATTATCGGAAGGATGTCTTCCCGCAACCCGTTGGCCGCGATTCGGGATGTTATATATCCTAGGATTGTATGCGTGCGCACAATGAATGCCAAAGAGCTCAGAAATGCGTACGTGAACTTCTTTAAAGCACACGGACACGCATACATCCAATCGGCATCGCTCATACCCGAGAATGACCCCACGGTGCTGTTCACAACAGCGGGCATGCACCCTCTCGTTCCGTATCTGCTGGGTCAGAAACATCCCGCCGGAAAGAGGCTTGTGAATTATCAGAAATGCCTCAGAACGGGAGACATTGATGATGTGGGCGATTCCACCCATCTGACGTTCTTTGAGATGCTAGGGAATTGGTCTCTGGGCGACTATTTCAAAAAAGAATCGATAAAGATGAGCTATGACCTTCTGACGGAAGTTCTGAAGATAGATATGAACAATCTTGCCGTTACCGCCTTTGAAGGGAACGAGAATGCTCCCAAGGACATGGAAACGCACGGCCATTGGAAAGCTCTTGGGTTCAGGGACGATCAGATATTCTTCTACGGGATGAAGGACAACTGGTGGGGCCCGGCGGGACAGACAGGGCCCTGCGGTCCCGACACAGAGATATTCTTCGACGACGGAAGGCCGAAGTGCTCACCGGCGTGCGGGCCGGCATGCAAATGCGGAAAGTACGTTGAGATATGGAATAACGTGTTCATGGAATATTTCAAGGATGAGAACGGCAGATACATACCGCTCAGTCAAAAGAACGTCGATACCGGAATGGGCCTTGAACGAGTCGTAGCAATGATGAATAACGTAAGGTCGCCGTACGATACCGATCTTTTCATTCCGATCATAAAGGAAATAGAAAGGTTATCCGGGAAGAGGTATGATGATCACGTCAAGGACTTCAGGATAATAGCGGTCCACATGAGAGCTGCCACGTTCTTACTCGGGGACGATATGGGCGTCGCACCGTCAAAGATGGATCAGGGATACGTCCTCAGAAGGCTGATCAGGCGTGCCAGCCGGTATATGAGAAAGCTTGGGATCGAAGGGTGCCAGATGGTCAATATCTCGAAGATCGTCGTTAATGAATATGCGGACGCATACCCTGAGCTGGACCGCAACAAAGAG
>JAIRJQ010000132.1 GCA_031260545.1 Methanomassiliicoccaceae archaeon
GTCATCCCGAGGCCTAGGTTCTTACGTATCCTTTCCGCTATCTCCGGTCTCTCTTTGTCAAGGTCCCAGTCCGGGGGCATCATCAGCGTTCCGTTGCGGTATATGATCGTCGTACAGCCGGACGCTCCCACCTTTATGCCCGCATCCCGCTGCTGCATCCCGTTCTCTATTTTCGATGCAACGCCGTATACTTTCACAGCTTGCTGATAGTGTCCGAGAACAGCGTCCCCGACATTCAGGTCCAGCACCCGGACGGGTATCTCGTTCAGAAAACCCGAGCCGGTCTTTGTTATTGTGATTCCTGTTTGTCTCACAGAGATCATCTCCCATTCTTTCAGCGTATCGAGTATGCGGCGCATACTGCCCTCACCTATGCCTACAAGTTCGGAGAGTATCTTGCGCCCCATGCGCTTTCCGCCGGAAAGGAGATATAATGTCCAGTAAACGTTCGTGTCGCCGAACCTGAACATCGGACCGTACTGAGGCATATCTATTATCTTCAACTCAGAACGTCCTCACTTTTCCGTTTATTATCATTTCGGACACTTTGTCAACGTTATCAAGCCAATGTTCGACCACGGCCTCCGCGTCGCTTTTCCACTTCGTTATCTGCTTCTGATCCTTGGACACAAGCTGCACGTTCGCGTTAAGCGGATGCGATACAGGTTTTCCGATCTGCGAAAGAAGTCTTACGCGTATCTCCACATCAGAGGATACATTCTTAGCAACGTCCTCGGCGATCAGCCTTGACATGATGTTGTATATCTTTCCGATGTGCGTTATCGGGTTCTTACCGGATGTCGCTTCCATGCTCATCGGCCTGTACGGCGTTATCAGTCCGTTCGCTCTGTTGCCGCGCCCGACGGAACCGTCGTCGCCCTGTTCCTGCGAAAGGCCGGTGCACGTCAGGTAGAATACCTTTTTCTCGATGTTGTCCCCGGTGTTCACTTCCAGTTTTATCTTAAGGTCGTCGTCCACTATCTTCAGCGCATTATCATAAACTTTATCTTTCAGCTGCTGCACCGCGGAAACGTAATGGTCCGCATCATCCACATACTTATCGACCATTGCGCATGCTACCGTCAAAGTAAGGTCCTTGTCCACCCTTGACGCCATTACCTTTACATCCTGACCGGACTCTTTCAAATCATTCTTCAAACGGCCGTTGATGAATTCCTCCGTTTCCAGTACGACCCTGTCGGTCAGACTGTACGGTGCGTAACCGACACCGAATGACGTATCATTGGCAAGGAACTTTGATGTTTGATATACACCGCGGAGATCGTCCGATCCCTGGCTCAGTCTCGCATCAAGTATCGCTTCGGAATCTGTGTCCAAATGAGGGAACGTTCTTCTCAGATAGTCGCGTGCAGCCTTCAGTGCGGTCGGTTTGCACGGAAGGTCGCGGTCATTAAGGTGCGTCGTGGCGCGCCCCACAAGCATTATGTACACGGGATCAACGATACACCCGCCGCCGAATCTCGGACTGGACTGGCCTGCCGCGATCTGGGTTTCGTCAGTATTATGATGCAGAACTGTGCCCACTTCCTTTTTGTACATCTTGCACAGCGCTTTGCTCATCTCCTCTGCAAGCGCATCAGCAACACTGTCCGGATGCCCTATCCCTTTCCGTTCAACGAGTTCAACTTTACCCAACGGCACAGGTATCTCGCTGATGCCCTCAACATAGATATTCTTGGTCATTGTTAACACACCTTCATGATCATTTTAGGAATTATCCGTGTTAGTAATTCGCAATACATAAAACACACTGACGTATATATTCTTATATGAATAAAAAATATACATGGTCATGAAGTTCCCTCCCGCATCCGATATCCGCAAAGTGAGAAAAGGACTGGATATCACACAATCGCAGCTGGCTGCGGCATCAGGCATAAGCCAGAGCACGATAGCTAAGATAGAACGCAATACCATATCGGCAAGTTATGCGACAATAGTGAAATTATTCGAAACGCTGGAGGAGATGCAGAATACGACCATCCGCAAACTTACTGCGGCTGATGTCGCATCGAAAGGCATCGTTACCGTTCAGTGCACGGACAAGGTGCGCATTGCCTCCGATCTCATGAAAAATACAGGCTATTCGCAGCTTCCGGTGCTCAAGGGGGATTCTCCCGTCGGCAGTATATCGGAACGCAGCATATTCGAACTGATGAGGCAGGGAAAGACCATGGACGAGCTGGTGGAGATGAGCATCGCCAGGGTAATGGACGAATCCTTTCCCGTTGTAACTGAGAACACGCCGATGACAACGATAACAACAATGATGAGCAACTGTAACGCAGTGCTCGTTGCAAGAAAAGGGAAGATAGTCGGTGTCATCACGAACGCGGACATGCTGAAGATGATCTAATACCGCCGTCATCATTCTATTTCACGGTGAACAGCATAAGGTCATTTGCTAACACGGTGTTGGGAAAGATCTTGCGGCACTCATTTTCGATCAGGGAGGGATCGTCATATCTGTTGCTCATGTGCGTCACAAAAAGTATTGATACGCCGGCCTCCTTTGCTACGGACGCCGCATCGGATGCGGTGGAATGCATATGCTCCCCGGCAAGGTCCGCATCCTTCGACAGATATGTTGCTTCGTGTATCAGGACCTCGGCACCCTTAGCCATATTCACAACGCTGGCACATCTTATCGTATCTCCGGAATAAATTATGCGGGGGCCTCTTCTCGAAGGCCCTATGACCTCTTCCGGCCTGATCCCTTTCACGGTCTCTCCGTTCTGTAATTTTGTGAAATCGGGACCGGGCACGATACCTAACGATTCTGCTTTGGCCTTGTTGAACTCGCCTCTGCGTTCATTCTCTTCCAGCGCGAATCCCAACGACGGAACTTTGTGCTCCGTGCTGAATGCTTTGACGATGAACTCTTTGAACACGAACGTATCGCCATCGGACGCATCGATGATGTCCATGTTGTATGCTATATCTCCGCCGCACGCCTTCAGCACGGACCTTACGGAATCGCTGAATCCTTCAGGTCCCGCCAAGATGATATCATCCTTGCGGCCGGAGAGGCTCATCGTCTGCAAAAGTCCCGGAAGGCCCAGAAAATGGTCGCCGTGCAGATGCGTTATGAATATCGCCTTTACCTTCATGAATGAAAAAGGAGAGACCATGATCTGCCTCTGCGAGCCTTCGCCGCAATCGAACAATACGACATCCCTTTTCACCCTGACCGCAACGCACGGCAATGAACGTTCACGGGAAGGGACGCACGCACCGGTGCCTATGAAAAGGACCTCTGCCATGATCAGTACCCTAACTGCTCAAGCTTCCTGTCCTTTTTTGTTTCTTTCTTGAACTCACGGTAATGGTCTTTGCAAAGATGTGCCGATCTTGCGCACTCAGGCCTGATGGATAAACTTGAGGACCTTACCTGTTTCAGACTGACCGATCTTTCCGCTTCCTTCGAACAACCGGAAACGTCGCATGTCTTTGCTCCGCTGTTTTCTGCCATACATTCGGAATGACAGCGCCATAATATATTGGTTCCCATTATTTCCGCAATTCGGAGATAACACTTTTTTATTCAAAGATTAAATCCAATGACCGTATATCCGAACGCATGGTAAAGGTCTCCCCATCGATGCTGTCCGCGGATTTTTCGCGTTTGGGTGAAGAATTGAAAAGAATAGAGGACGCCGGCGCGGATTGGGTGCACATTGACGTCATGGACGGGATGTTCGTTCCGAACATAACTATAGGTCCGTTAGTGGTCAAAGCGTTACGTCCCTTATCCAAAATTCCGTTCGACGTGCACCTGATGATCAAGGATCCGATAAGATATATCGAAGATTTCGCAAAAGCAGGAGCGGACATGATAACGGTTCACGCAGAATCCGGAGGGAACACGATGAAGGCCATCGAGAAGATAAGGAGTTTCGGAAGATCGCCGGGGATCTCGCTGAATCCGGGAACAAAGTTCTCCAAGGTAAGAAGATACATGGACAAGGTGGACCTGATACTTGTGATGACCGTACAGCCCGGATTCGGGGGGCAGGCGTTCAGAGAGGAATGCGTTGCAAAGATATCGGAAGCAAGAAAGTTCATCGATGATAATCATCTGAACGTTGAGATAGTGATAGACGGCGGCATCAACCGGGAAACAGGAAAAAAGTGTGTTGCTGCCGGAGCCACCGTTCTTGCGGCCGGCAGTTCGCTGTTCTCGAACGAAAATATGAAAGAAGAGATCATGCTCTGGCGTACTTTTGATAAGACATGAGATAGGATGAAGATATATTCAACGAAGAACTCTCTATCCCGTGCAATACACCTGTCCGTTCTGATAAAGTTTAATAAGTCCGTGCGGATAGGGGGGCATATGAAATTAGGCCCTGACAGGAGCAAACTTCTGGTTGTTATTCTGTTGATATCCGTTCTGCTGCTCGCAGTGAGCATAATCACGAGCATCAATCTCTGGATAACCATCGTCATCGGGATCATCGCATTCTTCACGATACTGCTTATCGTGATCTACGGTTACGAAGACAATGAATGATGTGATCCAATGGGAGTCAACCTCACCGGCCTGGCAGAGCCGAAGAATCTCGAGATGGCAGACCTTAAAGGTAAGACGGCAGCGATAGACGCTTATAACACGATATATCAGTTCTTATCGATAATCCGGCAGCCCGACGGCTCCCCGCTGACGGATTCCCAGGGGCGTGTGACCTCACATCTTTCCGGCATACTTTACAGGACCGCAAATCTTATCGAAGCAGGGATATCGCCGTCCTTTGTTTTTGACGGCGTTCCTCACGATCTCAAAATGGACACCATAATGGAACGCCGCGCAAAAAGAGAAAAAGCAGAGAAGGAGTGGGAAGATGCCGTTGAAGAAGGCGACATTAAAAAAGCGTTCTCAAAGGCGCAGCAGACCTCTAAAATGACAAAGGAGATCAAAGAAACATCACGCTCACTGCTCGCATATTTAGGAATGCCTGTAATAGATGCGCCCAGTGACGGTGAGGCGCAGGCTGCGTACATGTCACGCAAAGGCGATGTCTGGGCGGCCGCTTCGCAGGACTTCGATTCGATATTGTTCGGCGCCCCGGTGCTCGTAAGGAATATGACGATAACAGGCAGACGCAAGATGCCGGGAAAGGATCAGTACAAGGATGTGAAGATAGAGCTCATCGAATGCGACAGATTCCTTTCCGAACTGGGCGTCACAAGGGAACAGCTGGTGGATGTGTGCATACTCATGGGCACCGATTTCAATCCGGGGATAAGCGGGATAGGCCCCAAGAAAGGATTGAAACTGATCAAGACGCATGGTGACCTTGAAGGAGCAATGGTACATCTCGGCGAAGAGATAGAGAATTATGAGGAGATCAGGAACATTTTCCTGAGAAGCGAATATTCGGATGATTATGATCTCACTATCGGTAACGTGAACACGGAGAAGATATGCGAGCTGATGTGCGAGCAGCACGATTTCTCAAAGGAACGCGTCCTTTCCGTGATCGGAAGAATAGAGAACTCCAGGAAGGCGGAGGACTCCAGGAAGAAACAGCGCTCTCTGTTCGATTCCTGGTAAGGATATTTTATACTAAGTCCACATTGTGCACCCTGGCAGGGCAAGATGGCCCCTGCCGGAGAGGATGAGCGATGATAAAGCAGGTCCGAGCAAATTATGATGCGCCGACAATAGAAAAGGAGATCCAAGAATTTTGGAGATCCGAAAAAGCTTATGAGAGAACGAAAGAATTGAGAAAGGACTGTGAGAAATTCTATTTCCTCGATGGTCCGCCGTATACCACCGGATCGATACATCTGGGAACGGCGATGAACAAGACCGTGAAGGACATCCTGATACGTTACTGGAGGATGAAAGGGCTGAACGTTCACGATCAGCCCGGATTTGATATGCATGGTCTTCCGATAGAGGTACAAGTGGAAAAGAAGGTCGGCCTCAGATCAAAGAAGGATATCGAGGAATACGGGATAGACAAATTCATCGACACATGCAAAACATTTGCGTTGGAATTGCACGCAAGCATGACGGAACAGTTCAAACAGCTGGGGATATGGATGGACTGGGACGATCCGTATCTGACGATCAAATCAGATTATCTCGAGGCCGCATGGTGGACGATATCGCGGGCAAATGAACGCGGCCTTCTGGATTCGGCGAACCGCGTCCTTACATGGTGCCCCCGCTGCGAGACCGCACTGGCGGAGGCGGAGATAGAGTACTGGGATGAGGACGACCCGTCAATAATGGTACGCTTCCCTATCAAAGGAGAGGAGAGCGCGTTGCTCATATGGACAACGACACCATGGACATTACCGTCGAACATGGCCGTCGCGGTGCACCCGGAACTCGAATATGCAAAGGTAGAATTCACAGGATCATCAGGAAAAGAGACGCTGGTGATCATTGGGTCCGAGATAGAGAATATCAAGAAAATAGGAAAGTACGATGACGCAAAGGTCATCAAAAAAATGAAAGGCAGAGAACTGGAAGGCATTGAATATGTTCCTCCGTTCGATATAGACGAAAAATATCTGAAAAGGTCAGAATGGACGTACAAGGTGTTACTTGCCGATTATGTGGAATCCGACAACACGGGATTGGTGCACACTGCACCCGGCGTTGGTCCCGACGATTACGAAACGGGAAAGAAGTACGGGCTCGGACCGTTCTGCCCCGTGAACGAAGCGGGAAGATTTACTGAAGCTTTTCCGATGATGGCCGGTCAGAAGGTAAAGACGGCAAACGCAGACCTTATTAAATATCTGGATGAGAAGAAGGTATTGTTCAATTCATCAAAGATAAAGCACAGATACGGGCACTGCTGGAGATGTAAATCTCCGATCATATACCGTAACACCGATCAATGGTTCATCAAGGTCACGGAAATAAAGGACAAGATGCTCTCGGAGATCGAAAGAGTGAAATGGGTGCCGGAATGGGCCGGTTCGTCGAGAGAGAGGAATTGGGTGGAAGGGGTGCACGACTGGTGCATCTCCCGTCAGAGATATTGGGGGATACCGATACCGGTGTGGACATGTACCTGCGGAGAGAAACGCGTGGTCGGTTCATATAAACAACTAAAGGAAGGCGACGGTTACACCGAAGGAATGGATACGCACAGGCCGTGGATAGACAAGGTAACATTCAAATGCAAAAAATGCGGCGGCGAGATGAAACGTGTAAAGGACGTTCTGGACGTGTGGTTTGATTCAGGCGTCGCCGGATGGGCAACGTTAGGCTATCCGTCGAACGAGACAGAATTCAATAAGTGGTGGCCTGCCGACTTTATTACCGAAGCCCATGACCAAACGAGAGGATGGTTCTATTCGCAATTGGCCGCCGGCGTGATATCATTCGATCGGGCACCGTATGACGAAGTGCTGATGCACGGCTGGGTGCTCGACCCCAAGGGGCAGAAGATGAGCAAGAGCAAAGGCAATATCATCGAACCGCTGGACATAATAAAGGACGTCGGTGCCGACTCGATGAGATTCTATGTCACGCGTGTGAACTCGCCGTGGGAAGATACGGCATTCCAGAAGGATGGGCCAAAGAATGCGAGAAAAGTGCTGAACACATACTGGAATGTTGTGAACTTCGCATCAACGTACATGAACATCGATAATTACGATCCGGAGGATCACACATTCGATTCCATCAAAAAATATCTGAGGAATGAGGATCTGTGGATGATCTCCAAGACGGAACGGATGAAACGCGAAGTGACAGAGAACATGGAATCCCGCAACCTGCACAAAGTAGGCAGGGCGCTTGAAGAATACATCCTCGAGGACCTTTCCAGATGGTATGTGCGTTTAGTGCGCGACAGAACGTGGTCTGAGAATGAGGACGCGGAGAAAGATAAGAACGCTTCGTACTTCATATTACATTATGCGATAATGAACACGGCGCTGGCGTTAGCACCGTTATGCCCGCATATTTCCGAAGAGGTATACAGGCACATGGGCGGAAAGAAACTTTCCGTGCACATGGAGGACTGGCCTTCGCATGATGAAAAGCTGATACGCGACGATCTTGAGTACAGTATGAAGTCGGTTCAGGATATCGTTGAGATAATCGCATCCGAAAGACAGAAGAATAACGTAAAACTGAGGTGGCCCCTCAAATCAGTTATTATACAAGGCGAATCGAACGATGTCAACGCATCCGTAAGAATATTCGGTCATGTATTGGCGCAGCAGGGCAACATCAAAACGGTCGATTATCTTGATGCAAATGCAAAGTGCCAGTGCGTAACGGATCCGAATGTGACGAGGGTGTCATTCGGCCCCGGGAACCTGTGCATCGATTTCGAACTGACCGAGGATATTGAGGCTGAGGGATACGCAAGAGAGTTGATACGAAGGATACAGCAAATGCGCAAGGACATGAAACTCGATGTCGAGCAGTACATAAACTGCGACGTGAAAGCTGATGCCGAAATGACGAAATTCTTCGAGATGTGGAAAGATCATATCGCAAACGAAGTGCGTGCAAAAGCCATCGTCTTCACAGATTCGCCCACTGGAAAAGAGGTCAAGACATGGGATGTTCAGGGCAAGGACATTGAGATCGGAATAAGTCAAACAAAACTTTGAAACGGAAACGGGGGCAACCCCTCTTTCTTTAATTTATTATAAACAGGTGATACGTTAAAGCGTACGTTTTTATAGTACAGCACGATTGTTGGTATCATGGCAACGGTCAATATAACACAGGTAAGGAAAGATATCTACAGCCTGATGGATTCCGTGTTAGAGAATGGCGCCCTAACGATAACGTCAAAAAAAGGCAATGCCGTTCTGATAAGCGAAGAGGACTGGAATGCCGTAAAGGAAACACTGTACCTGCTTTCGGTGCCGGATATGTTGGAATCTCTCGAAGAAGCTGAAAGTATGGATATTTCCGAGTGTGCCACATGGGACAGCCTGAAAGATACCTTGTGATATTCACCAGGAGAGGAGAAAAGGATCTCAGAGAGATCATGTCCTCTGAACTCAGAGAGAAGGCGATACAGCTTCTTACATTATTGCGGGACGATCCGTTCTCTGCTTCGCCGCCTTATGAGAAACTGAGAGGCAGGATGAAAGAATATTATTCAAGGAGGCTGAATCGGGAGCACAGGCTTGTGTATCGCGTATTACAATCGAACGATCCGGCATATAAAGGAATTGTTGAGATCGTACGTATGAAAACACATTATGAAGGAATACTTCCGTTATTTCTGTTATGATGCCCGCATAATCTTTTCACGTCATCACAGTACACATTACTTTTTTAATCATCATTGCTTTGCGAAGGATGTGAAATGCGATATCTGCGGTTCTGAGGCGGTCACGTACATACGGTACAACGGTATGCATCTATGCTCAGAGCATTTCATGAAGTTCGTTGAGAAACGCGTAAAGAAAGAGATACGCAGACAGGCGAACTTCAATCCCGGCGACGTGATCGGCGTTGCCGTATCCGGCGGAAAGGACAGTATGGTAACATTACACCTTCTTCATTCCATTTTGGGTGAAAGGCGTGATATAGACATTCAATGCATAACCATAGACGAAGGGATAGACGGCTACAGGCCGGAGAGCATAGAACTTGTTAAGAAATTCTGTTCGGACCGCGGGATAAAGTATAACCAGGCATCATTCTCGGAACGTTTCGATATCACAATGGACGAGGCCGCGCCGTTATCCGGTGATAACAGTCCATGCACTTATTGCGGTGTCTTTCGCCGCAACGCGATGAATGACCTTGCCAGAAAGATCGGGGCGACGTATCTTGCCACAGGTCTTAATCTGGACGATACCGCGCAATCGATCATGATGAATTTCACCCGCGGCGATATTGACCGTCTTGCAAGATTGGGACCTCATAAAAAGATACAGCCCGGTCTGATACCGAGGATACAGCCGCTTAGAATGATACCGGAAAAGGAATCGTTGCTGTATGCGATCGTTTCAGGAATTCCATATCACAACGGAATTTGCCCTTATTCCGATGAAGCGCTAAGGAATCAGTTCAGACACGTGATAGACGAACTGGAAACGCGCTCCCCAGGAACGAGGCACAGTATAATATCATCATACGATCAGATGCTCCCTATGCTCACGGCGAACTCAAAACCTGCGGACCTGCATAAATGCGGATGCGGCGAACCCACTTTGGGGAAAGAGTGCAAAGCATGCGAACTCAGGAATATCCTGGGTCTGAAAAAGATCATCTGATCTCTCAGACCGCACCCATTGAATTCTCTATTTTAGATCATCAACAGGATATTAAAAGATATTTGATATTTAATTAGCTATATACTATTCAAAGTATAGTAGTATTTATATAGCTAATTACAATAGAGAATTAAACGGCGATGTGAACCACGGAAAAAGGTTAAAACACTCACACGCAGGCATATGCGCCGAATAAAGAAAAGGGAGCATAGAATATGAGAGGAACATATACACTGTCGGCGATCGCAGTATTGGTGCTTTTAGCGGCATCATTCGCGACCATATCGGCAGTTCTTGAAAAGGAGACGGATGTCGACGATGACATTTTTGGAGACGACGGCTTCGGGGAAGGCTGGACGCCCATATCTACAACTGACGAGCTTGATCAGATAAATGCTGATGCGGCATCGCTCGCCGGTAATTATTATCTGGTCAACGACTTAGAATTCGACGGGAGCGAAGGTAATTTCACTCCCATCGGTAAATCCGGTGCAGGTTTCACCGGAATATTTGATGGGAACGGTCATGTGATCAAAGGGCTGAACGTATACATCACCGGAAGCGCGGAGGTATCCGCAGGTCTCTTCGGATATGTGTACGAAGGAGAGATACGCAACCTGGGCATCGAGGAGAGCTCATTCACAGCGATATCGTCCGCCTCGTACGCATACGCGGCCGCCATCGCAGGATATGTCAAGTCTTCATCAGGAACGACGGTCATAGAGAATTGCTACAGCAGTGCATCGGTCTACGCAAAGGCAGGGGGCCGCAGCGCATCCGCAGGAGGGATACTCGGTATCTCGTACGGGACAGTGATACTCGATATCCAGTACGGGACAGTAGAGATATCGAACTGTGACAACACCGGTTCCATAAGGGCCGAATCGCCAAGTGGATATGGATACGCAGGAGGGATCGTCGGTTACGCCCAAGATGCAGATCTATCGATAGAGAAATGTTACAACGGCGGCCAGATATATGCGTCCGGAGGGAACATGCTCTTCGGAGGAGTTGCCGGAGGCATCGCAGGTTATTTTGTAGATAACCCTTCATTGAGAATAGAGGAATGTTATAACACAGGTTCCGTTGAGGGATCATCGGATGTAAGCTTCTGGTCGGCCTCCGGAGGAATATTAGGTTACGTAGGAACCCTAGATTCAGATCAATCGGTAATTATAGAGAACTGTTATAACGCCGGCGAGATCAAAGCAAAATCGTCAAACCGTGCGGCCGCAGGCGGGATAACAGGATGGTCGTCTTTATCGGGCAGCGGATCGAAGATAACCAATTGTTACAACATCGGCAAGGTCTCTTCGACCCTTTCACAGGCGGGCGGCATATCCGGCTATACGGAGAAGGGCGCCATTAATGTGACGAACTGCTACTATCTTGAAGGCCAGGTATATATTAACGGGTCTGTTTCGGCCGACAAGCTTATCGGCAGTATCAGCGTCAGCGGTACGAGCATTCTCGACGGCGGCAGCAAAGCAGACGCGCTCACCAGAGACGAACGCGTGGAACAACTCTCCGGTATAAAAAATTCCACTGAGATGAGGCCCGGTCACGCTGTCGCGAAGGCAGGCAACTCGATATACTTCACCGGAGACACAGGAGACACCGGCAGCATAAAAGGATGGAACTTTGAGACGATCTGGATGATCATCGATGATGTCAATGATGGATACCCGGTATTAAGGGCATTACAGGCCGAGCCCGATACAGAATACACAATAACCGTCACCGGAGGTTCAGCAGACCCGACATCGGGAGCGATGGGAACGAAGGTAACGCTGACCGCGGATGCGCCCCAGGCGGGAAAGAAGTTCAAAGAATGGAACGTGATCTCTGGCGGCGTCACGATGAGCGGCAACACATTCGTCATCGGCACCGAGAACGTGGAGATCGAGGCGGTCTATGAGGACGTCATATACACAATAACGGTAACGGACGGTTCAGCGGACCCTACATCCGGAATAATGGGATTTGAGGTCACATTAACACCCGGAACACCCGCGGCCGGCAAACAGTTCAAAGAATGGAACGTCACCGCCGGCGGCGTTACGATAGCGGACAACAAGTTCGTCATCGGCACTGCCAACGTGGAGATAAGCGCGGTATGGGAAGACAT
>JAIRJQ010000133.1 GCA_031260545.1 Methanomassiliicoccaceae archaeon
ATTATCAACGGACACCTCATGCATAATCGTCACCGGCGGCATACGGCCGGCGCACTCGGTACTTTCAAGGGCGGACGAGATAAATGTTCCCGTGCTTGTGACGAACGAGGACACACTGCATATCAGCGAGATAATAGAGCACCTGATAGTCCGCATAGATCCGAAGGATAAGGAAAAGATAGAACTCGTCAGAAAGAACGTGCGTGCCAGTGTCGATCTGTCGGCAATATGGGATCACTGATCGTCATCTTTGATGATAGACCTCGGAGCGCCGGCGAGATGCACTAACGCATACGATTCCATGAAATGCAACTGACCCGGTATCACGAGCGTATGTAACGGCTCGCCGAGGTCCATTCTCAGAAGATCGTCAGGATAACCGGCGAACAGCTTCTCATCATCCGATCCGACCCTGGATGCGACGCATATCAACGTATCGTTGGTGACAAGGCCTCCCTGCCATTTCTTCTCACCTTCGATCAGCCACTCTATTGCCTGGTGTGCGGTCATGTAACGTAACTCTTCCGCACGGATATCAAGCAGCACCATCGAATGCAATCCTTCTTTCTTATTCGTTACGAGATGGTCATACGGGGAACGCGGATGATATCCGGATTCAATGAAAGGTAATGTGACGGTTCTACCGAACTTATACGGCTGAAGGCCTAAGGACGAAGGACATGCCGAAAATATGGAGACGCCGTGGAAAATTTTCACAGGTATGCCTTCCTCGGCAGCTTGTATCAGAAGATCGACGTGCGTCGTCGCACTCATCGTATCTCCGGCGGTAACAAAACCGACGCGCGATGTTCTCGCTGTCCTGATGATGATATCGTCTTCCTCGACCTGCGCCCGGTGCAGGACCTTCACACTCTTACCGAATGCATCCTCAAGTTCGGTAACAGTGGCGCCCGTCAGCGAAGAAGTATAGAATTCTGCGAATATAACATCGCATTCGCACAGAGCGTTCAATGCTTTGACGGTCATTCCGTCAACGCCGCTCAATCCAAGTCCGGCAAATATCAGTCCGCGCATCAAAGGTTCATAGAACAACACATTTAAATTATTTTCACGGCGAATACGGTCTTTCGAATGTAATATAACTGTAGTACCAAGTTTCAAATACGGACGATACGGTGCATAATTAAGTGATATGAATGGCAACAAGCTCCTTTGATGAAATGATGGTCATCGATACGCCGGAAGCGGCAAGGAATCTTGAGGCCGCGATACGAGCAGCCGAAGAGAGAGGCCCTTTGAAATTAGAAGGCCCCAGTTTTGACGAGATCCTTAAAGAGGGCGAGGAATTCCTCAAGAGTAATCCAAATTGGCTGAAAAGGTTCATCGCAAAAGCCGTAGCAGAAGCGGAACAAGAGGGGTACGTCACAGAAGAGGGCGATACTACCAAATAAATCTCTCAGGCCTGAAATTCTTCAGCAACTCCAAAAGGCAGTGAGAACTAGGTCGTGAATAAATGACAATAAGGACGCATCAGTTAAGCGAGCTGATAAAAGAGATGAATAAAAAAGAACTTTCATCTTTTTTATCGAGATTCAAATGCTCACGCAGTACAGACAGCGAACGTTTTCTGAGAGAGGTCTCCGTTATGCACGATAAAAAGGACATCTCTCGTACGCATCTCATAGTGGATTCAGAAGAGGACAAAATATTGGGATATTTTACATTAGCATTGAAATGCCTGAGCCTAAATGAATGTGATCTGAGTAAATCTACCGTTGAATTGATGAATCTCAATGAAGGTGTGGCGCAAGCATATCTCATCGGACAGCTGGCAAAAGCGGATGATGCAGCATCCGGGCTCGGAAAGAGAATGCTTGACGAAGCATTGAAAGCATTCATTGACGGTAAAAGAAAGTTCGGATGCCGCATGGTCCGTCTTGATTGTAAGGATGAATTGATAGACTATTACGTATCATATGGTTTTCAGCACATCAGAAGGAATCATGAGAAGGACCTGAATCAGATGGCGATATTCATCTGAGTCGTCGTTTACGGTCAAAATTCGTACAAGAACAGCGCATTAATATATTCCGTTCTGATAAACAGGTCAATGTTTCGCTGTATCAGAGTTCCGAAGTACTTCGGCGAGACGGCCAGAAGGCGTTTGATCTCATCAGGTATGCTGGACCCGGGCGCAAAGATAAGGATCGACAATGATAGCATCTTAATTCCAATATTAGCGGACACGTTCGGCGATTATGATGTTATTGATGCTGACCTCGAACCTACTGAGCACAGGGAAACCGATTACAGGAACGTTGCGAACATTCCGGAAGAGTTGAAAGAATTGCTTCCTAATTCGTATGACATAATCGGTGATATCGCTGTTGTGAAGTTTCCAGACGAACTTGTACCGTATGCGGAAGCGGCCGGTGACGCTTTATTGCGAACGACATCATCGCTTCGAGCGGTCATGATGGACCTCGGGGTGAAAGGTGAATTACGAGTACGCGACATAAGGATGATCGCCGGTTCCGGAACGTCAGAAACGATACACAAGGAGTTTGGCGTAACAATGATCGCCGATCCCGGAAAGGCATACTTCAATCCTCGTCTCTCAACGGAGAGGATGAGGATAGCGTCAATGGTGAAAGACAATGAGATCATAATAGACATGTTCGCCGGTGTCGCTCCGTTCCCGCTGGTCATCGCAAAGCATTCCAAACCGTCCGTGATCTATTCGATAGACCTCAACGAGGATGCGGCAGAATTGATGAAACGTAATATAAAACTCAACAGAGCCAGCAACATAATTCCGTTATGCGGGGATGCGAGTATTCTTATCAAGGATCTTCCATCCGCGGACCGCATAATAATGAATCTTCCGCAGATCGCCGATTCATTTCTCCATGATGCATTATCTAATCTTAAGGATGGAGGAACGGTGCATATGCACAAGATAATGGAACGCGCTTCCTCGGACGAAACGATCACAGAGCTGATCAATGAGATGAAGAAAAAGGGCTACAGCATACGTATCGACCGCGAGGTCGAGCTGAAAACATATTCACCGACCATGAGCGTGTACGTACTGGACATCATCAAAGGATCCTGATCATTTCTTAGGTGTCAGCGTAACTCCTGTTTGTCCTTGATAATTGCCGCTTCTTTCTGCGTAGCTTTTGTCTGCGGTCGAGTGCAGCGTCTCGAAGACCATTTGACAGAAGCGTTCCTTTATCGGTATTTCGACGGCATCATCGGCGGCGTTGTATGCCCCCAGCGTCAGCGTTCCTTCGAATCCCGCATCGATCTTTCCGAACGCACCGATGATGCCTTTCCGTATCCACGTTGTTCTGAGCCAAAGTTGGGCGCATACATCCGACGGCATTTTCACTCTTTCGATCGTCGAAACGTAGAACATCGTCCTCGGCGGTATTGACGCTATACCATCCTTGATAAGACCGTCCTTTCCGCGTATCGCTATCTCTGATATCCGAAGATCATAACCGTTCGGCGTCTGACCGCGTTCATGATAATCGGATATCCCCAAATTTCCGCCTTTCATGCGTTCTAAGATGTCTTTATCGGACAGGATGCACATAGCTACGTCTAATGCATTCGTCCTATTAAGTAAAATGGGAAGAGGGAGTCTTCACAGGAAGACTCCTCTCCTTTTGATTAAGAATCTGTTTTCGCTACCTCTCGGCACTCATATGCTTTAAGCATAATCTGACGGTGCAATTCTATAAGACTGAAATTGTGCTCTATAGTTTCACGTGCATAATACAGCATGGCATCCTCTGATTCCACAGGCAGTAACTCAATGAAATGAGACCAACTCAATTTTTTAGTTAGCTCTGACAAAATCTCCAGGTCAGTAAAACGTTCCGCGAACAGCATCATTCGATAGAGATTCTGCTCTGTGAAGCTCATAGCACCATACTCTGTCGCCAATTTTGTCGACAGCTCCGTCAAAATCTTTTTAAAATATTCTGCATTTTTGTTGCCGAGAACGACAGAATTGAGATGTCGTCCTATTTCCCAGAACATCATCATCATTTCCTGATTGACACGCGAATACGCCCTGCACCTACGATCATCGATCATCTCTGAAATATGCGAGATCATTGAATTTTTATTAAGCTTCATATCTAGCTCGATATCACATCGTTTCTCTCTTTTTTCTTCAGTCTCATTCATATCGGGAACGTCATTTTTACGTTCCCGTATTTTTAGGTTCAACGCGGGTTCGATCAGAAACGTTCCGTGTAAAATGTTGTCGCCTTTGCTAATGACACCATTCATTCATACCACGCTCCGTCGGCGTGAATACACTTTATCTTGAACAGTCTGTACTCAGGTGCTTTAACTTCTTTCAGTGCTTCGACCTCCTCACTCATCCAGTATCAGCGACCCCTCGTCCGCCTTCCGTTTTAACTCAGCGAGTTGTTCCTTTTCTATCTGAGAGATGCTCTTCTTCGGAGTAGGCATATCTTCCGGCATTGTCCCTCTTATTCGTTTTATTGCTTCACGCACCTCACGTCCCACCAGATTGTGAACCTCGTTCGCATCTTCGGCATTGTCTATACTATCGCGTTTGAGTATATCTTCCGTATAGATTATGCGGAATAGATTGGCACCCCGCTCTGCGCTTCCCATGAAGTCGAGGATCTTGTCACGTATCCTAAGTCCCTTTTTATCACGGATGTTCTCGACGGTAAGGCCGCCGTAAAGCCCCATATATCCTTTATTCTGGAAATATGCGAATTCTTTCGCGGTTATCACGCCGGCATCACGGGCGGCCTCTGTAAGCATTTGATTATAATGCTTGACCTCGCCGCGCACGACAAGCCTTCTGCGGTCCTCGTCAAGTTGGTTGAATTTATCCCTTATCTCCTGTCTGTGCGTTTGAATAGCGAAGTACGTTTGCCCGAGGGCGATGACCTCTTTGCGCGGGTCGCCGTTCTGGACGATGAGATAGCATGCGTATCGGGAAAGCTCATAATCCTTAATGGACTTCGATGCAACGCCCGCATCAACCATTTTGTTGACGTCAACAAAATCGTGAACTATGTTGTGACCACTATTGTCACAAGCAATCATTGCTTTCTCTATGACTTTTACAAAATTTCGCCATTCGGTATAATTTAAAACGGACGCAAGCTCACGCGCCGACCAATATTCGCTGCCATCGGTTCGGATGTGCTTTATCTCTTCAAACATTACGTATTCTGGTGCTTTAACTTCTTTCATTGCATTAACCCCATCATGTTTATGCAGCAGTTCTCGCTCCGATCGCTCTCGGCCATCATGTATAGTTCGGTTTTTAGTGATGTTAGTTATAATTCATTATTCTCACAGAGTAACTGAACTTGCTACAACGGCGTATCTGTTTTTTGATATTTCTATTTCTTGTTTTAACAGTGCTGGCTATTTGATCCGAACTCTATTCTCAGAACACATCCATCCTTCCTTTTTTGCGTGAAAGTTTTTCGAAGAAGAGGAACATAAGGTACGCAAGTATGATGAATAAAATTCCGAGGAATATCATTATAATTATCGGTTCCGCAAGGTCTGTGACCGAACTTCCGCTGATCGCGCCTCTCGTTGCTTCCACCGCATATGTCAGCGGGTGACAGTACGCGATCTTCTGCACCCATGCCGGAAGATCGGATACGGGAAAATTCACACCGCACAGCACAAGTCCTATGTACGTTGCGATATTGGCGATTATTGCTGATGTTCTCATGTATATGCCTATACTGCCGATCATCATGCTTATCCCTCCGACAGAGAATGCTGTCAACAGAATAATTATGACAACGGAAAGCAAATTGATCGATGCCATGCTCACTCCGAACACGAACGCCGCGAATGTCAACGAGAACGCGATCGACAGGAAACCCGCGGCAATGCTGAATAATGACATACCAAAGAATATTGAGAACAATCCGGACGGAGATATGACAAGAGGGGTCATTGTGCCGATATGTTTCTGCACCCCCGGAATGCCGGAGACGGCGTATATCGTCGTCATACCGATCGATTGCACCGCATTCCCTATTATCACGAATTCCTGATCGGCGCCCGCGGCGTATGCGATCATCGAGAAAAAGAACATTGCAAAAATTGTCGGTACGATCAGCTGAAGGAACCATAACGACGGCCGGATCGTTGTGAACGTATCGCGTATCGAAAGTATACATGACGCTTTTATGACACCGGCCCTTTCAGAAAAGAATGTCATCAGTACCTCACCAGCGTCCCGCTTTCGCGTATGTTCCGTTCGATCACCCTGAATAAGATGTAAGCGGCGGCTATGTACACCAGCATCAGGAACAGCATCATCGCCAAGCTGAACGCGATCCCGAATTCGGTCATGCTCTCGTGACCGTGCACCGCCGTTGTCTTCAAAGCGTCAACGCCCCAGGACGGCGCCAGGACGTATGATATCGGTGCGAGGCCTCCGAGAACGGAGACGGGGAACAATGCGCCGCTGAACACATATATCGGAAATTCCAGGATCGTCATGACAACGAATGATGCCCTCGTCAGAACGAACAGCGCCGACAGCATCAGGCCGATCGAAGCAAGCGAGAACAATGTCATGATAAGCATCGGAAAGAAGAACAGCGGTTCTGCAACGCTGACGCCGACCCCGAATATCAGTTCCGCTGAGACGAACACAAGGACCGCGTTCAAGAGGCCGATAAGGGTGTTCCATATCGAGCGTCCTGTTATGACGTCGATCAGGTGCGTGGGCGTGAGCATTATTGGTTCTATGGTCCCGTTGTACCTGTCGTACGTTATTGTAAATCCGGATGCAAAGAGCATGTTCCCCCACATACCGAGAACTCCGCCTCCGAGGACCGCCGTCAGAACGACGGGAGAATCAATATCACCGACGCCGCTGTACATGTATAAAGCGACCACCGTGAACAGGAACGGAGCTATTATGGAAGGTATTATCCATTGCGGGTCCGCAAGAAACTGAATGCCCTGCTGTTTGAATGATGACGATACGGCCTTAAGATTCATCCTCGCTCACCAGTGACAGGTAAATATCCTCTAACGTCGGTTCATCGTATCCTATCTTCCGTATCCCGTATTCAGAGAAGATCGTGTTAAGACGGGGAAGGATGTCAGCCTTATCTTTCAGCTGTATGCGGGTGCAGTAACGTCCGCCCGAACGTTCGGTGTTCGAATACGATACATCGCCGGAGATCTTTACCACTGCATGATGCGGATCATCGTTCGTTATTATCTCAATGATGTTCGTATCCCTTACGGTCTCTTTTAACTCGGCGACCGTCCCGTATCCGGCGGAACGTCCCTTGGAGATTATCATTATGCGTCCGCATAATTCTTCAGCTTCATGCATATAATGCGTCGTAAGCAATATGGTGGTCCCGGAATCCGCCAACCGTCTTATCAGTATTCTTACGTCCCTTGCTATCTCCGGGTCGAGACCGATCGTCGGTTCATCCAGATAGAGTATCTCGGGATCATTCACCAATGCGCGGGCAATATGCATCCTCTGCTTCATGCCTCTCGAATAATCCTCGACCCGTACATCGGCGGCGTCCGAAAGCTCTACGGTCCTGAGAAGATCGTCTATCAGGCCGTCCTGTTTCTTTTTATCTATGTTGTAAAGGTTGGAAAAGAATTTCAGATTCTGTCTTCCGGTAAGCCTGTAATATAATCCGCGTTCTCCGCCGGAGACGAGATTTATCCTTTTTCTTATCTCCTTCTCGTTCCCGCTCACGGTGACGTCCATCCCCAAAATCTTCACGGTCCCGGAATCAGGTATCAGAAGGGTGGAGAGCATCTTTATTGTTGTTGTCTTTCCAGCGCCGTTCGGTCCGAGAAGCCCGAAGATCTCCCCCTTTTTCACAGAGAATGAAATATCGTCGACCGCCTTCTTATCGGGAAGGCCGGACCTCCTTCTGGCCTTGAATGTTTTTGAGAGATGTTCAACAATTATAGGGCATTCCGGCACGGCCATCGGGTCACTATCGCAATGCGGAATAAAAAGCAATCCCATGATAAATGCGTCATGGTTGGATGAATAATCCAAATAATTATAAATGATGTCGATTTACCATGCATATGAGGGAAAATATCGCATGAAGATCCCGAGAATAATGATCGCGGCCGTATCAAGCGGATCCGGGAAGACCCTGATAACCTGCGGGATCCTTCAAGCGTTGGTAAATCGAAAACTCAACGTAACGTCATTCAAATGCGGACCCGATTACATAGATCCGATGTTCCACGAGAAAGCAATAGGAACAAGGACGAGAAACCTCGACATGTTCTTCACCGACGCAGAAACAACAAGATATCTGTTCTCCCGTATGGCAAAGGATTCTGATATTTCTGTGATCGAAGGTGTGATGGGATTTTATGACGGCATGGGAGGAAGATCGACCGACGCAAGTTCTTATGACCTGTCATCAAAATTGGATGTTCCTGTTGTTTTGGTAATCGATTGCAAGGGCGCATCCGTATCCGTCGCTGCAATGATAAAAGGTTTTGCAGAGTTCAGGAAGAACAATATCAGAGCGGTGATACTGAACAATATGCACGAAAAGATCTATCATCCGATAAAGGAGATGATCGAATCCGAACTTAAATTGAAAGTTATCGGGTACGTGCCGAACGTGAAGGAACTCGTAATAGAAAGCAGGCATCTGGGTCTTCTGCTTCCGGATGAGGTTGAAGGGTTAAAGGATAAGCTGAACGGACTTGCGCTTCTGTTGGAGAGAACAGTAAATATCGATTCCTTGGTACAGATCGCGAACTCCGCCCCGGGCCTGGTCTGCAATGACCTGAATATCAGATACGACGCCGTAAGAACAAAGATAGGGGTGGCCAGCGACGAATGCTTCTGTTTCATCTACAAGGATAACATCGAGCTTCTGGAACGGCAGGGTGCGGAGATAGTTTATTTTTCACCATTGAACGATGAACGCATTCCCGAAGACGTTTCCGGGATGATCATCCCCGGAGGATATCCCGAGCTGTTCGCTGACAAGTTAAGCGGCAATGTCTCAATGCTCGCTGATATTAAAGAGCGCATCAAAAAAGGGATGCCGTGCATGGCCGAGGGCGGCGGATTCCTGTATCTTCATAACAGACTCGAGGACAATTCCGGCGTGTTCCGTAATATGGCCGGAGCGATCGGCGGGGATGCCTTCAGGACGGGAAAGTTATCAAAGTTCGGATACGTTACAATAACAACGGAAAAGGACGGCATTCTGAACAAAAATTCAAAGATAAGAGGGCATGAGTTCCATTATTGGGACAGCACCGCATGCGGTGATGATTGTGAGGCCGTGAAGACCTTAGGTGCAAGACACAAATGCATGCACATGAATGATAACATTGCCGCAGGTTTCCCGCACCTCTATTATTATTCCGATCCGGGCGTTGTTCATAACTTCCTGATAAAGTGCGCAGAATATCACGAAAAGGGACGCGGCAGCCGGTGATCCTGCCGGAAGGCGGTAATTCAGCGGCAATACTTTACCATGGCCGTTTATGTTGGATTATATATCCAACTTATTATATAATATAATTAATATCTGGATTATACATCCAACTGATAATATGCAAAATGTAACAGAAGGCAAAGGATATGAGCATAAAATGATACCATTGCTCATATCGCCGGAGAGGCTCAAGGTGCTTGTGATAGGCGGCGGCAAAGTAGCTCTGCGTAAATGCATGCACTTCGCCGGAGCGGATATCACCGCGATCTCAGAGACCTTCCTCCCGGAGATGGATGAACTTCTGAGAACAAAGATCAGTAGAAAGATAACGCACCGGGAGGTGCACGGAATGCTGAAGGATTTCGATGTCGTCGTGGCTGCAACGGATGACGCCTCTCTCAACGCAGAGATAAGGGACGAGGCGCTGCGTCACGGCATTTACGTCAATTCTGCGCACGGCGGCGGTAATGTCGTGATACCGTCCGTGCTGAAAAGGGAAGGGTACGTCGTTTCGGTATCGACCGAAGGAAGACTTCCTGCATTCCCTCCGTTCGTGGTGAACGAATTAGAAACTTTTTTGGACGAGGGGTTTGATAATATGTTCGTCGTTTTATCAGAATCACGCAGCATCTGCGCCGGAAAAGGAACACAACCGGAACGTTCGGACTTTTTGAAAAGAGTAGCGAACGACCCGGACGTCAGAAGGTTAGCAAAGTCAGGAAATGTGATCGACGCTATAGAAAAGGCAAAGCAGCTGGGGGTGCCGTCATGATAATAAGTCTTCATGTTACGCATTCCGATGCCGGCGTGGAAGCAATGAGCGAGGTCCGGAAGTTCATGGAGTTCAATCTGTATAAATATCTTGAAAATACGCTGACCCATAATGAGCATGTAATACTGAGCACATGCAACCGTTTCGAGATATACATCGGAACGGATGATGCGGAACCTGTGAAAAAGGAATTTGAGGCGTTCATAAAGAACATGGTGCCCCGTTCCAAAGAACAGGCCGTGCCGTTCATACTCCAGGGCAAAGAAACAGTGAAGCATCTTTTCAGAGTGACATGCGGCCTCGATTCACTGATGATAGGCGAGACACAGATACAAGGTCAGGTGAGAGAGACGTACGTCCATGCGAAAGAAGCCGGTCATGTGTCAAAATATTTGTCGAAACTCTTTGAAAGAGCCCTCGCAGTGGGAAAGAGAGCAAGGAACGAAACGAAAGTGAATGCCGGTCAAGTATCGGTCGGATCGGCAGCGGTCGAATTGGCGGAAAGAAGGCTGGGAGGTCTGAAGGACAGGACGGTCACGATCGTGGGCGCAGGAAGCGTCGCCGCCGATATAACAAAGAATCTTATAGACAAGGCTCCCAACGCCGTGTTCGTGTCAAACCGTACCATAGACAGAGCATCCGAGTTAGCGTTACAAGTGAACGGCACAGCGCTGAGCATGGAATATCTCGTGTCTGCGATCGCAAAAAGCGATGTTGTATTCGTCGCAACCTCCGCATCGCACACGATCATCAAGAATGATACGATAATATCCGCAGGCAAGAGGGAAAGGCCGCTGATCATCATTGACGTATCGGTACCGAAGAATGTTGATGACTCTGTCGGCGAAATAGAGAACGTCTCGCTTGAGAACATGGATGATTTCAGCGAGGTCGCCGCGGACAACATGAGAAAACGGGCACTGGAGATACTCGAGGCGGAGCGCATAGTGAATGATGAGCTCACAAAAGTTGATGCGGAACAGATGGGGGCGAAGGCGGACAAGATAATAGGAGGGATCGGCCGCAAAGCAGTGTCAATAAGGGAAGAGGAAGTTCTGCGGGCCAAGGAAAGGGCGGCCTCAGCCGACGTTAACGAAGTGCTGGAGGACATGTCCCGCGTAATATTATCAAGGATGCTTGCAGACACATATGAAACGCTCAGAAAGGCCTCTCTGAACGGAGAGACCCATGTG
>JAIRJQ010000006.1 GCA_031260545.1 Methanomassiliicoccaceae archaeon
AGTTTCAGGGTGCTCGATTCAAAACTTTCACTGAAAAGGGCCAGTGAAAAGGTATCTGCGGAGATAAGAAGAACTGAGGACATATCAAAACGCATCTTCGTATCGATGCGTTCCATCATGAACATAAAATCAAGCGGTTTCGGCATGGTCGATGCAAAATTATCACCGAAACGCGCGAAGGACGCCGTCGGCCAATACATGCAGACGCTGGACAACCTGTCCGCATCGGCGGACGCATCCCTTTACCGTGTTATCGGCAATATCAGAAAGGACATCAATTCCGCGGACGGGAGGTTAAAGGCGGTATCGCCGATGAACATTCTGGAAAGAGGATACAGTTTCATCAAAGGGCCGGACGGGAGGCCGCTGATATCGATATCGCAGATATCCGCAGGTTCCGATGTGGATATAGCAATGAAGGACGGGAATGTTAAAGCTAAGGTCAAAGAGGTGGTCAAAAATGAAAGAGGTCAGTGAGATGACATTCGAGGAAAGCTTAAAGGAACTCGAAAAACTTGTGGATATGTTAGAGAACGGCGGTCTGGACCTGGACAAGAGTCTGGATGTGTATGAGAACGCGGTGAAGCTCAGGGATCACTGCAGGAAGATACTAGAAAGCAGCGAGAGACGCGTACAGAAAATAATGGAATCGTCATCCGGGATACAAAAAGAGGACATTTAATACCATACTCTGAAATTATTGGAAGAGCACCATTCTTCGCTCTCTGAAAATAATCTCGTTGTGCGGAACGTCTCGCGGTCATATGCGAGACGCAATGCACCCGCCAGCTCGCTGGCCTTGATGCACCTGCAGTTGTAACTGCCGAACACCTCCCTTAATCCTATCGCCAGCACCGAGACCATATCATGGCCTCTGCATACATCCCATGGATCGCGGTCTTCCGCTAGCTCTTTATTCAGATGCGCAGCGACCTTTCTCTTATCGGCGCCGGAATTAGGTGAATTGTCAAGGACGGCATCTATCATCGCGTTCGTATCAGTACGCAGACCCTTACGGTCAACGAACATCGAATGGTCCAGGTCCTTGAACGAAAGGCCGTGGCCGTTCACTTCGGAAACGTACATCAAAAGGCCCAGCGCATAACATGATCCGGCGACGGCGTCGCGTATCTCCCCATATTTATTGGCGAATGAGAGCATTTTGTTGCAGTCCCCGTACTCAGCAAGCACATCGTCCAATGCTGTGCTTCTGATCATCACCGCATCGGTATCGCGGCAGTCGGTCACGAACGCGGGCGGTCTGTGAGAGATACCTCTCAGTTTATCGGTATCGGAATCGATTATCCCCAATATTTTAGAAAAATTCCTGCGTGCCGACATTTCCCTCAAGGCCGTTCTTACGTTATCTTTTGAATGCGCCGGAATTATCTGACACATAAGCCTGTCGATGAACTTCCCGTAGAGCCTGGTGTCCGTCACGCCTTCAACAATAAGGAATGAACCGTTAAAGAGGGAACGTTTCATTGATATCTCGTTGGCAATGTCTGACGGCCGTATGTATTCACGCACTTCCAGCCCTCAGTTCGTTCGTAAGTTCCCAGTCCTCATGTATTATCTGCGGCGAATGCGTAGCGATGACCACCTGAAGGTCCCTGAGCCTTGCGACATCCTTCATCATTCCGCCGATCTTCTGCTGCCATGACACGTGCAGCGATATCTCCGGCTCGTCGATCATGACGAATGACGACGGTGCGGCCTCAAAGAGCATCCTGAAGAATAATATGAATATCTGCTTCTCGCCGGAAGAAAGGGCATTCAGCGGTAATGCGATGCCGTTGCTCAGCAGGAACGTGACATGATCGTTCTCATCGATCCGCATATCCTTGTCAATAAGGAAACTGTTGATTATGTCCTTGAACACCACGACCGACTCGGACAAATAATAACTCCTTTCCACAAATTCCGAAAGTCCGTGGATGAGGTCCAGGTATTCTTTCCGGGACCCGGTGAGATCGTAGCGGGCAGGAGGGAAACGGAGGCCGGAAGGCATATCCACATCGAACCCCGCGTCGCGTATGAAGTTCAGTTTAGCGTTGATGTCCTTCGCCCAGTTGATTATCTCGTCGTCCCCCATCTTATTATCATATTTCGGAACTTTAAGGGAATGCTGTTCCTTTGCATTCTTAAGCATGACCGAAAGCTCATAAGCGTATGCTTCCACCGCATTGAATATCCGGCCTTCGGCATCTTTCACGAACGCGCGGTCCGATCTTATGAACGTTGTGCGCATGACGGAACGAAGTTCATCCTCCGTGAGTTCCGATTCAAGTTCATTCCTCTGCATCTGAACGAGCAGACCGTTATCGGACCTTTCGACGATGAGATTCTTACCGTCAAAAAAAGCGATGTCCATCCTTTCGAACGGTATCGCCGCCAGTTCTTTTATCTCGCCGGTAAAAAGAAGCGAGACCATCCTTATGAGGGTGCTCTTGCCGCATCCGTTAGGAGAATGTATATACGTGAGACCGTCAGAAAAAATGCTTACCACATGGTCATGCCGCCCGAACAGCCCGTAAACAGATATCGCCCTTATCTTCATCGTCTCACCGGATGACCTGTAAATATAAAGACATGCGCGTTTTATCGTCATTGTTGCGGACATATGCGCATAAGTTTATTTTCACCGAAACATCTGGGGTAGGCAATGGATACGGAAAAAACGTTCGAAAGGATACAGATGCATATACGCGATAAGGAATACGACCGCGTGAGACCCATGGTCGACGATATCGCCGCATCTGCGGACGACATTCACACGCGTTTAAAATGTGCCTCTTTGCTGAAGGTGGTGGATGACGAAGAGGGCTGCCAGAAGATACTGGACCGCATCACGGCAATGGATGCGGGCGATGATGTTCTTACGGTCGCAATGTCGCTGAGAGGACTGGGAAGGCCGGAGGATGCATACTCGATGATAAAGGATCACGAGGAGACGGATAACGTACTGTATGAGAAGGCCGGAACGCTCATCCTGATGGATGAGAACGAGGAAGCGCTCGTAAAGCTGAGGAAAATAAGGTCGATGCGTCCGGAACATATGATATTGCTCTCGGAAACGCTGTGCGCACTGGGCGAGTTCAAGGAAGCGTATGATGTCTCCCTGAAATTGGTGGATGACGATTCCGCATCATATTCGTCCTTGGTGAATCTCTGCACAACGCTGATGATGTCAGGCAAGAACAAGGATGCGATCAGAACGGCAAGGAAATATCTCAAAGAAGGGAAGGATGCCGATTCTCTGGCATTAGCGGCATACGTGATGAGGATAAACGGACGGATGTCCGCAGCGGCAGCTTATGCGCACCGTTCCCTTGCCAAGGACCATATGCACAAAGGCGCACTGGAGACGATGGCGTTCTGTCTCATAGAAAAGTCAAAGTTCATCGAGGCCAAGGTGTTCGCGGGCGCCATAAACGAAAGGTCGCCCGGGGATCCGGCGGTCATTCGAATACTGGATGCATGCAGGATCGCATCAAAGTGACCGTTCGCGAATACGCCGTAATTTCCAGCCGCCTCTGCGCACTTCCCGCCAGAAGAACGGCGTGAAGACTATGACCGCCGTCCCCACTTCCAGACGGCCGACCCACATCAGTACTGAAAGCAATATCTTTGACGGTCCCGAAAAGGTCGCAAACCCTCCGTCCGAGAGATACGGGTCCGCGAACCCGGTGTTCGTGACGGTCGATAAGGATATCATCAGTGCTCCCTCCCCGTTCAGGGACGGTTCGAGCGCAAGAAGGCACAGATAGCCTGCGATTATTGTAAATATGAACAGAATGACAAGGACATATGCAGCCGAGATGATATTGTCGTCAAGCGTCTCCTTTCCCAGTTTTACGTCAGAGACCGCCCTGGGATGTATGCGCTTATTGAAATCGGACATCATCGACCTCAATACGGCAACGGCCCTTCCCGTTTTGACACCGCCGGACGTCGATCCGGACGATCCTCCGATGAGCATCAGCAGGAACAGGATGCCCATTGCCGCCGGCACGGCTATCCATCCGCCGATGTCCGAGACCACATAACCGGCGGTCGTGCCGAACGAGACGACAGTGAACAATGTCTCAACAGCGTGTGTCAGGACATCCGTTCCGGCGACCCCGTACGTAAGCCCGAAGACGATCACGGAAATGAATGCGAACAATATCAGCATGAACCTGAACTCTGAGTTGCCGAGATACCCGGTACCCTTTTTTCTATAGATGCGTTGATAGTGCAGATAGAAATTCGTACCGCCGAGGAACATGAAGACGATCACAAGCATTTGAACATAAACTGGATAAACACCAACGCCCGTGTCACTCTGGAACGGAAGGAAACCTCCGGTCGATATCGTTGAGAACGTCAAACAGAACGATTCGAAGATGTTCACGCCCATCATCAAACACGCAATGAGGAATATCCCGCTCAGTATCCCGTATACGATGCAGAATTCTTTTGCCGTATCCCTCATCCTGGAGCTGAAGTTCTTGGGACCGAACGCCGAGACCTCGTCCTTGAACACCGACCTGCCGCCAAGTCCGAGCATGGGAAACAATGTGACGAAGATGAGGATGATCGCTATTCCGCCGATCCACTGCGTGAAAGAGCGCCAGAGGAAAAGACCTTTCTGGTATTGATCAAAATCGGATATCACCGTTGCTCCGGTGGTCGTGAAACCGCTTACGGACTCAAAGAATCCGTCGATGAACGTCATTCCGCAAAGTACGAACGGAATTGCGGAGACCAACGTCACAACACACCAGATGGCCACTATCGTCAGCAATCCGTCGACCGGCCTGAGGTCCTTTCCCGAAGCGAATAACAATATCAAAGGAAGCGAAACGCATAAGCAGAACAGCATGGGAACAAGGAAAGGCATCACATCGCTCCCTGTGGACAGATCATACAATATCGGGATGAGAAGCGCCAGGCCCACCCCTGCCAGGCTGTAGCCGATCGCTCGCAGGAGGGTGCTCTCCCATATGTTGAACCGATAAAGCAGATTCCTTGCCGATCTGTAAATGGACATCTCACACTTCCGTGATCCTTATGCCGAGGGTCTTCTCTATTCTGTGCATCTTCGCCTCGTATGTGTAAAGCAAAAGATCGTCATTCTCTTCGATCCTGGTGTCAAGCCTTGGGAATATCGGTTCCCCGGACCTTATTATGCATACCGCACATACCCCTTCGGGGAACTGGACATTCCCGAGGAGCTCTCCCTTTATCTTTGAATTCTCGTCGATGCTCACGGATACGATCAGCTCATTGTCATGGTTCATCCTCATGAGCGTCCTTTTATCGGATATCAGCGTCTTTGTTATCTCGTTGGCGATAAGACGATGGTAGCCCACAATGGTCTTTATTCCGATGACGGCGAAAACATCCTCATATTTTCTGTCGGAATATCTGGAGACCACTTTCAGTGCACCCATATCCCTTGAGACGAGACAGCCGAGCAGGTTCTTCTCATCGCTCTCCGTAGCGAAGACGACGACGTCTGCCCTCCCGGCGTTCTCCGTTCTCAGGATGTCAGGATCGATACCGTCGGCGTTTATCACGAGGACGTTGTTCATCTCCTCGGAAAGCCTTCTGCACCGTTCGTGGTCCTTTTCGATAAGTTTGATGTATTTTTTCTTTTTCTCAAGAATCTTTGCAATATTGCTGCCGAATATTCCTCCGCCGATGACAATGATGTCCTTCGTTTTTCGCGGATATCCGATCATATCGTTCATATCGGATATTGCGGACTGCGTCCCGATGACGCATAACAGGTCGCCTGCGCGTATGACCGTAGATCTTTTGTACATCATCACAGAACCGTCCCTGCAGACGGACGCGATGACGCAGTCGTTCGGGATATGGAGATCGGCCGCCGTCTTCCCGATGAGTTTATCGCTCACGCGAAAAACAACGGCGACAAGACCGAACGCCTCAAGTTCGTCGTGGTCAACTGCGTTCTCGGTAAGCGTCAGAGCGGCAAGTTTTTTCGCCGCTGTAAGTTCGGGAGAGATTATATCGTCGGCACCGAAATATCTTCCGTCCCCGCCGGCGAGGATAAAATCAGGGTTGCGGACCCTTGCCACCGTCCTTATTCTGTTCTTGGCCCTTTTGGCCACGATGCATGCGAAAAGATTATTCTCGTCGTACGGGGTAGCGGCGATGATAATATCTGCGGAGTGGCGTGTTATTGCTTCCTCGATGACACGCGGATTTATTCCGTTGTCCTGCAGCATGGATACATTGAACGCCGATCTGACAATATCTGCCCTCTGCGCATCGGACTCTATCATCAGTATGTTGTGCGTCGGCGACAGAACGCCGGCGATCGTAGACCCGACGATCCCGGCGCCGATGATTATAACGTTCATATTGCTTATCTACCGGAACATAAGAATGATTTTCGGGATATAAGAACAAATGCATTATTTTTTATATTCGCGCAAGAATAAATATTACACGCATGGCCACAGAAATAAATGATGCGATCTGATGAAAGCATCAGTTCCTCCCCGGTCCGATACGTTCTTTCAGGCCGTATAGGATGCCCCTTTTCGGAGGGCCGCGGTCGTTCTTTATCACACGGCCGAGCATGTCCAGTTTACTCAATTCTATTATTGCCACCGTGATCGAAAGGATCACCGATATGATGCATATGACAAAGAAGATGTTAGGTATCGTCCCGAGTATGGTGCTCCTGCTCAGCGAACCGAAGGCGTCGGATGAAAAAGCGGATAAGAACGTCTCATTCATAAGAAAATCAAAAAAACCGCTGATATGCGCCACGGTGTACATCGACGAGTCTATGAGCGCATTGCCCCATTTTATAAGAAGATCCGAGAAAGAGAGATTCGGGACCGCCGCGGCCGTCTGAGCGGACAGATCGGATGCGGATGCCGTGAACGAAGTGAGAGATATAAAAAGAACAGAACATACGAAGGCGCATGATATCGCATATGTCTTTCTTACATTCCCACCCGTATCTCTCACCGTAAAAGGGATTGATAAATCTTTTTGTAAGTATCCTTAAATAATCGGGCGATAATAAAACGTGCATGTGGAAGCAGCTGGACGAAGGTTTCTGGGAAAAGAACCGCGTGTCTAAGGTAGATTCGGTAGCCAAGGACGTCATGAAGATAATAGAACAAGTGGGCGCCGGAGGAGATAAAGCACTCATAGAGCTCACAAAGAAGTTCGACAGAATAGATATCGAATCAGTGATAGTATCAAGGGACGAGATAGACGATGCGTATGACGAAGTGGATGAGGAACTGATCGATGCGCTGGAATCTGCGGCAGCAAATATTCAACGATTTCACGAGATGCAGCTGGATGCCGATCTCAAATTGACGGAGATGTCACCGGGCGTGTTCCTTGGTATCAAGAGCACACCGCTGGAAAGGATCGGTGCCTACATCCCCGGAGGAAGGGCATCATACCCCAGCACAGCGCTGATGAGCATAATACCCGCGCGTGTCGCCGGTGTTGACGAAGTGATATGCTGCACCCCGTCGCCTGTGGACCCGGTGACGCTTGTGGCAATGGACATCGCCGGTGCGGACGAGATATACTGCGTCGGCGGGGTCCAGGCGATAGCGGCCATGGCGCTCGGAACAGAATCAATAGAACCGGTGCAGAAGATAGTTGGTCCAGGCAACGTTTATGTGACGGCAGCAAAAGTATTGCTGCGCGGTAACGTGGAGATCGATTTCCCGGCAGGCCCGAGTGAGATCGGTATCGTTGCAGACAGCACAGCGGACCCGTTATTCATCGCTGCCGATATACTGGCGCAGGCGGAGCACGATCCGTCATCCGCATGCGTATTGGTGACGAATGATGATACATTACCGAAAAAGGTCTGGTCCTGCATGGAAAAGATGATGGCAAAGGCGCCGAGATTGAAGATAATAAAGGAGGCGCTCAACAATTCCGGGTACATCGTCAAAGGGACGATCGAGGAATGCCTGGAAACGATGAACGAGATGGCGCCGGAGCACCTGTCGCTGCAGGTCGCCGATCCGATGGGCTCGCTGAACATCGTCAGAAATGCCGGATCGATATTCATCGGCCCGTATTCGCCGGTCGCGGCAGGCGATTACGCGTCAGGAACGAACCACATCCTGCCGACGGCAGGGAACGCGGCAGTGTCATCAGGTCTTAATGTTTCTCATTTCAGAAAGACGTCGACGATACAGATGATATCCAAGGACGGCCTCGAAGAGATGGCTCCGATAATAGAAGCGATCGCGGAAGCGGAAGGGCTGATAGCACACAGAGATTCAGTGAGAGTAAGGTTCAAAAGAAACTGAACGTCAAACTTCCCACTATTTGATTTCTTTTAACTATTCTGGAAAATAACAGATATATAGTGAAAGGACGTTGCACATCCGATACAGGAGACGACCCCTTGCAACAGCTCTCCGGAGTTGAATCGTCTCTTGTTTCCCTTCTACTCATAATATCCGTTCATATCCACTCTGACATCAGATATGCCTTTCTTTGTTAAAAAGTGTGTTAATTCTTTCTCTTTGCTCAGAAGCATTCCGACGGACCCAGAGGACGTGACCAAATCAACGTGATCATCACGCATCCTCATCCTGATCTGCCGGACGCCGGATATCTTCCTTATGAGATCCTCGCATTCTTCGATCAGTTTCAGATCGTCAGTATTGAACGCGATCCCGTCACGCACTCTTGTGGCCATGCACGTTTCCTTCTGGACGTCCGTGCTCAGATCGAGCGATCTGAACATTTTTCTGACGGTTTCGCGATCAATGTTCAATTCTTTCAGCGGACTTCGGATACCGAACTCCGCTGCGGCCCTGCGGCCCGGTCTTTCATATGTTCTGTCGTACGAATTTTCGCCGTCGATGAATATATCATATCCGTTGTCCGATGAAACGCGCCCTACGGCAGAATATATCGCCCTTTTGCAGAAATAACACCGTTCATGGGTATTTTCACGGACGCCCGGCATATCCTCCCATTCCAGTTTCACGGTGACGGTGTCAACACCCAGTTCTTCAGTGATGTTCTTTGCGACGGTCCTCTGCCGTTCGGATAACATGGGAACATTAACGAATATCGCAATATGATCATCCGGCAATGTTCTCGCGGCCGCGGCGAGAAGGACGGTGCTGTCGACCCCGCCTGAGAAAGATAGCGCCGCCTTGCCGTAACCGGATATATGATCGCAGAGGGCGGTCCATTCTTTCATTATCATCAAAAGTCAATCGCATATGATACTATTTCAAACTTCCAGATCCTGACGGACGTTATGCAGCATGGAGAAAGTTAAGATATTGCCACGCCATCTCTCCGGTATGGATATAAGGGACATTCTCAGGTCCTTGAAAGATGACAAGATGTCGATAGAGGATGCAGAGAGAGCGTTGCGTCTTGATTACATGGACAAGGTGAACGGTCATACGGTATTCGATCACGGACGCAGGATGAGGAAGGATGTTCCCGAGGTCGTTTACGCATTGGCAAAAACACCGGAGATGGTGGCCGATATAGCGAAAAGGGTCCCGGAAGGAAAATATCTGCTTATTTCGAGAGCATCAAAGGAACATTACAATGCGGTGATATCCGAAGTGAAGGAGGATCGCGTGACGTATCATGAGAAAGCGTCGGCGATCTCCGTCGGAAAGATAAGCGGCAAAAAAAAGGGTGTGATCGGTATAATCACTGCAGGATCATCGGACATACGCGTGGCCGAGGAAGCAAAATTAATGGCTGAAGCAATGGGATGCCGTTGTTTGACATCATATGACGTCGGGGTCGCAGGGATGCACAGGATCCTCGAACCTATGAGAATGATGCTCGACGAGGACGTAGACGCAATAATCGTCGCAGCGGGAATGGAGGGCGCATTACCGTCATTGGTAGCATCACTGGCAGCCGTTCCCGTAATAGGCGTTCCCACGTCAACAGGATACGGATACGGAGGGAACGGCGAGGCGGCATTGATGTCAATGCTCCAGACATGCTCACCGGGACTTGCGGTGGTGAACATAGATAACGGAATAGGAGCAGGCACCATAGCGGCAATGATATCAAAACGAAGACGTGAAAAATGACAGATACGGAGTTCTTTGACACGATGGCGGAGAAGAACGCCGCCACACGTTCCGGTTTATGCATAGTCTGTAAAGGATCGAGGATGCTTTGCGGAAAATCCCGTTGTCCGCTGATGATAAAGTT
>JAIRJQ010000064.1 GCA_031260545.1 Methanomassiliicoccaceae archaeon
GCAAAGGTCGTTGATACGTTGGAAGAGGCGATCGACGGCTGCTTCTTTGTGGCCGGTACAAGCGGTATTGTTACGAAGGGAGAGAAGAATTACGTTCGCGTTCCCATAACAGTAGAAGAGTTCGCGAACCGGTTAAAACAATATGACGAGAAGGTCGCTATACTCTTCGGCCGCGAAGATACTGGGTTATTTCAGGATGAGCTGGCACGTTGCGATCTTTTGATAACGATACCGGCCGGCGACACATATCCGATATTGAACCTTTCACATGCGGCGACCATTGTGATGTATGAGATATCGCAGTGTGTTGCAACTGAACCGACACCGGCGGAAGATGATGAGAAGGAAAGGATGTTCAGGTTCTTTGATGACCTTCTCGATTCTATAGATTATCCGGAACAGCGCCGCGAGAACACATCAATAATGTTCAGAAGGCTGATGGGGCGTGCGGTGCCGACAAAATGGGAATACAATACGATATTGGGCGTTTTCGGTGATGCGTCCAAGATAATAAAACGAAGGGATCACTGAATCGGAACGAACATCACCAGGTTCATTCCGGTGCCTCCGGGCCCTTGCACGAACGTCGGTTCTGTGCCTGTCTTTTCTGATATGATGTCGCGTATTATTTCCTCGGACCCGTTCTGCGGTATGTTACCGCGGACGAATATTACAGGTTGTGATACGGACGGATAGCCGGCCATTATGCCGTTGGCCAATGTATTTGCCACTTTTTCCACATTCATACCTTCTGCGAAGGACGCGGTCATCGTCCTGTTCGTCATTGCTTTGTACATGGATTCGCCGTTCTCGCCCTCAAGCATCTCCGTCAGGCATAGGAAGGATTCACATATCATCTGGTCCAGTATGCTTAATGCCTCCCTTGCGCCGATCGCCGGGTCTATCTCCGTGAGACGGTCCCCGTCCAGGATCAGGACGATGTCGGATGATCTCTTTATGTCACTGAGCGCGCCCAGCGCCGCCTTTCTTCTTCCCGCTTCGAACGACATTGGCAACGTTACCATAACGATCACACGAGAACCGTTCCGTTTTGCCATTTCTGAGATGACCTTGACCGCTCCTGTCCCCGTTCCGCCGCCCAGCCCTGCCATGAGAACTATGGTCGTGTGCCTTTTGATGTGCTCTTCGATCAGATCTGATGCAAACTTGGTCAGTCTCACGCCCATCTCAACATTGCCGCCGCATCCTGATGTTATCGTACCGTCCCCGAGTAATATCCTGCGGTTCGCCCTTGATCTTACCAGTCCCTTCTGGTCCGTGTTCACTGTCAGAAGTTCAACACCGGATATCCTTCCAAGTCTGTTCACGATGTTACAGCCTCCGCCGCCGCACCCTATTACCAGTGTGCCGCCGGCCGCGTTCTCCTCTCTTTTCTTGAAGAATTTGAAAAACTTTAACATAACATCACTCCGTTCTTATCCTCGCCCGGGTGTATTCTCTTACTGCGTTCCTTATCGCGTCATCCAGTGATACCGAATCTCCGCCCTGTACCAATGACTCCAGTTCTATCACCTTTGCTTTGGGAAGTTCCACTGTCACACGGTCAAAACTTCCGGTGGTGAAACGTGTTTTCAAAAATTCATCCAGTGCCTCTCGTATCACGTCCGATACGTTGGCATACTCTCCCCTGCCGACGAGCGCCAGTACTAATTCTACCTTATCCGATGGAAGTCGTACGGTTATTCGTTCTGTTTGGCTCATGTGATCGTCTGCCGCTGGTCTGACGTGTTATTGCTTAACAACCATATAACACATGGGATTGATAATATATTTAACGCCGATGGATTATGCGGCCGATCTGAGTATACTAATGGATACGGAGATTATTTATTATCGAAAATTATCCAATCGTTTATGATGCGCCAGATAATAAAAATCGACCGGGAGAAGTGCGACGGATGCGGTCTGTGTGTTGATGCCTGCCACGAGGGTGCTATAGCATTGATCAAAGGAAAAGCAAAGCTTATCCGCGAAGATCATTGCGACGGACTGGGTGATTGCCTTCCGGTGTGCCCCGCCGGTGCGATAACCATCATTACTAAAGATGTTTTACCGTTCTCTGTCACCGCTAACGACATACCGTTGATGCGGCCGGTGACAACGGTGAAATGCGACTGCACTGATGTCGTAAGGAACAAGCCGGGTTCTAAAGGCGAGATGGAAAGGTGGCCGATACAGCTGAAACTTGTGAATCTTAAATCAGCATTCTTCAACGGAGCGGATCTTCTCGTTGCAGCAGACTGCACAGCATTCGTAGCCAAGGACTTCCATGAGAAATTCGTTAAGGATCGTGTAATACTCGTTGGCTGTCCGAAACTTGACCGCGAGGAGTATGGTCAGCGGTTAGCGCAGATCATGGACGGCAATGATGTGAGATCAATAACGTTACTGAGAATGGACATCCCGTGCTGCAGCGCAATGTCCCGTATGGTAAAGGAAGGGATGTCCACATCGATCAAGAACCTCCCTCTGGAGACCATAATCTTATCAACGGACGGCAAGGTCGTCGGATGACCGCGGACGCCGTCCGCATATTTCCCCCAAAAAAAGTAAAGACTGTGTTGTAACGCTAGTCTCACTTCCGCTCGGACCCGTCTTCGGTATAACTGAAGATCCTTCTCCAATTTTCATCGGACGAATACTTTTTTAGTGACTCTCTGTACCTCTTTTTCAGCTTTCCGAATATGAAGAACGTTTTGCACCACAGGGTGACCGATGTTAGAATGACTGAAAAGGTCCTCCTGATATTTCGTTCTGCAACGAATCCTTTGTTGTCGCCGACGGCGTACAGGACTTTTCCTGCCCTGTAGAAGTCCGA
>JAIRJQ010000097.1 GCA_031260545.1 Methanomassiliicoccaceae archaeon
GAGGTGTCACGGTGACAAGCGGCCTGGTCAAAAGTGTTGCGATCAACGGCCACAGTGCTTTGTACACCATGGAGGGCCAGGTTCTCATAAAGGGCGGCACGGTGGAAGCGACAGGGGACGAGGGTATCGCCATCTTCTGCAAGGATGGTACGGTAGGCATAACCGGCGGCAAGGTGACAGCGAAAAGCAGCGGATATGCCGTTATGATCTATGATGGCGTGGTCGCTTATGTCAACGGAAATGTTGACGGCGCGTGTACCGTTACGAAATACGGCGCAGTGATCGAGATCGAAAGTTCCGTTGTTAAAAGATCATGGGACGGCACATCCGACGGTCTGAAGATGGTCTTAGGCAGAGGTATGGTAAAAAGTGATTTTAAATTGGACCTGTCCAATGGAAAAACTATAGTCTCCGGTGAATACACGCTTGTCCTGGACGGCCTTTCCGACGAACGCAATGAAAGCAATATGATGACGTACATCCTGATCCTGGTGATCGCCGCTGTCGTCGTCGCGGCGGCAGCTTTCTATTTCCTTAAGGTCCGTAAGAAGAAAGAGAGCTGAAACGTTCATATGAAATAAAGGAGCGGGGTCATCCCCCTCCTGCGTTCATTTTTTTCATGATGACAGAGCGGGCTGTGAAAGATTATATACTTTCCATTTATTGGCGGTCATTAAGGGCGTGTAGATCAGCTGGTAGATCGCTACCTTCGCAAGGTAGAGGTCGCGAGTTCAAATCTCGCCGCGTCCACCACTTTATTTTAGGCATCGTTAAATAACCGCATCATGAGTGTCATCCATGGGAACGTGGAACCCGTGGCGCGGTTGTCATAGATTTAGCGAAGGATGCAAGTTCTGCTACATACACAAAGGCGACGCCAAGCGCGGTGTTGATACCGAAAACATAACAAGAACGGACAGCTTTTACGCACCCGCCGCAAAAAAGAAGAACGGCGAATATAAGATGAGATCCGGTGATCTCGTATACGTCTGCTTCTCAACAGATTTTCTTATCGAAGAAGCGGACCCGTGGAGGAATGAGTGCTGGAAAATTATCAAAGAAAGAGAGGACCTTCATTTCCTGTTCCTGACCAAACGTATCGAAAGGTTCATGGACTGCATACCTGAGGATTGGGGTGACGGTTATGATAATGTGACCGTGGGCTGCACCGTGGAGGATCAGAACTCGGCCGACAGGAGATTAACGATATTCGAAGAACTGCCGATAAAACATAAGAATATCATAGCACAGCCGCTCATAGGGCCTGTTGATATGAGCGCTTATCTCAAGGATGTTGAGCTGGTGGTCGTAGGCGGAGAACAGGACAAGAATGCACGGCCGCTGGACCACGTTTGGGTGTTGGACATAAGGGAACAATGCCAACGTGCCAGTGTCAAATTTCAGTTCAGACAGTGCGGCACACATTACATCAAGGACGGCATCGTAACAACGGTGCCGACGCGTCTCCTATGTTCCGTCGCCAGAAAGGCGGACATAGACCTTTGAGCAGATCAAAGGTCATTCGTTATCATATCAGCATCCTTCTCTATTCTTGAGAACGCGAACAGTTTCTTTCCCAGATCTTTGAATGATGCTCCCATATGGTAAACGGTATCGTCAATTATCAGAAAACGGTCATGGAATCTCTCTGACTCGCGTATCTGCAAAGGAGCATATTGCGCATTGTATTTATTCAGGTCCGATCTCAACTGAGGGGATATCTCCTTGGTGTGAATGACAGCAGATACATTCGGCCCTCTTTTGGACAGCAGCATCAATACTGTTTCGTCAACATAGTTGTCTATTAACGTAATAGAGGTCTTCGCAGAACGTACTAGTTCAGAGACGAATGCGTGCGCATCGAATATCCTGTCCTCGCAAAAAACCCCTTGTATAGGAGGCATTGACGTTCTGACAAAGAGATCTATTTTCTTCTCGGTCTCTGTGAGACGATGTTCTACACGCTCAATACGCTGATGGACCGCATAACCATTCAGCAAATAATCTCTTAACACTTTGTTCGCCCATTGGCGGAATTCAGTGCCTCGTTTGGACTTGACCCGATAACCGACAGATATTATGACGTCAAGGTTGTAATGCTCTATATCATATATTCTGCCGTCCGGGAGATGTGTTGCAAATTTTGCAACAGTTCTGTCTTTTGAAAGTTCTTCTTCTGTAAAGACATTCTTTATATGTCTCAGGATGACGGATTTATCTCTATCGAATAATTTAGATATTTGATTCAGGGATAACCAGACGGTCTCTTTTTCCAGCAAAACTTCCAATTCCAGTGAGTTGTCCGGCTGGTAGAGGATCATCTCACCTTTGTTATCCGGACGCTGTGAGGTTCTGATGGTCTCTTCGGATGTTGCAGGATCACACAACAAATTCTCTTTTTTATCCATGATGTGATGATCTTTGTGATTGCTTGTAAAACCAACACATTACAGTTAATATAACTCTGCTGCCGGTCTTCGCCGCTCGGGCAGTTGCCGCTAAAAGGACTGACATGGATCTTTGATATCACATTGTATATCAAGTTTGAAAATTGTACATTGGATACCGTTATATCATTGGACACATTCGCCATCGTCATGAACAGCGAGTGCACCTTCTCCCTTAAGGAAAGGCGCATTGTTCTTATCGCATGCTGCATAGGCGGTTTTATTACGCCGTTGATCACAACGATGATCAATCTTGCCCTTCCTACGATCGGCGCCGAATTCGGCATATCGGAACATGACCGTCAATGGCTTGTCATCATGTTCTTCCTTTCATCGGTTGCGTTCCTCGTGCCGATGTCGCGTCTTTCCGACCTTTACGGAAAGAGGAAGATGTTCATCATCGGGATATTCATCATACTCATCGCATCGATAATGTCCGCATTTGCGAACTCCTTTTCATTATTGTTGTTCTGGAGACTGATCACGGGAGTGGGTGCCGCCTGTATAGCGTCCTCGAGCATCTCAATGATCGCCCAGGTGTATCCGAAATCGCAGAGAGGATTGCCGCTGGCGATAAACACGATGTCCATCTACATAGGCGCATCGTTGGGTCCGAGTTTGGGAGGTTTTCTCACAGAAGCGTTCGGATGGGAGGGCATATTCCTCGCGATGGTGCCGATCTCAATAGCCGCTCTGATACCGTTACTTATGTTCAATGCGGAATTCTGTACCTCGAAGGGAGAGCCGTTCGATATCAAAGGCACTATACTGTACGGTGTAGGCGTCGTTGCCATGATGTACGGTGTCGTAACTCTTCCGAATATTTTATCTCCGGTGTTCATCGCCGCCGGCGCGATCCTTTTAACTGCATTCTTCAGATTCGAAAAGAGAGCCGAATATCCGGTGCTGAAGGTTGGTTTATTCAAAGAAAGGGTATTCAGACGGGCCACGTTATCAACGCTGCTAAA
>JAIRJQ010000100.1 GCA_031260545.1 Methanomassiliicoccaceae archaeon
ATTACGATGTTCTCATAGCCGCGTTCAAGTCGGGGGCGATCACTACTGCCGCGATCAAAACGACGGCATCTGCGATCCTTTCAGATCCGAGCGCAATGATGCTTGTCTCTCTTCTCACCAGCGACAGGATAGTGGAAGAAGACAACGTATCCGCGAGCGGCTGCATGATCTCCATAACGGTAATGGATGCAGATCTGGACATTATACACGATGGTCAGAAAGGCTTTGAAAATGACATAATCTCCACGGCCAAGTCCTTCGTTCCCGCTACTGGCCTGAACATAAGGGTCGCCGGGATGGTGACCATGATGAACGACATCGGCAGTCTGGCACAGAAGGACATTGCGATGTTGCTGCCGATAGCGATCATCGTCATTGCACTGTTGCTTCTGCTGATATATCGTGACCTCAGGGACACGCTGGTAGGCCTTCTTGGGTTGCTGATCGCAGTGGTATGGACATTCGGTATCGCAATATTAGCCGGGATAGAGATGTCAACGATAGCCATCGCGGTACCCATATTGATAATAGCGCTGGGGATCGATTACAGCCTGCATCTGGTGTTCAGGTACAGGGAAGAGAGGCGCTCCGGGTACGATCCGAAAGGAGCGATATCAAGAACGATGGGCTCGGTGGGCGAGGCGTTGGTCCTCGCTACGGTAACAACAGCGATCGCATTCCTTTCGTATCTGACATCGGCGATGTCCGCACTCGCTGATTTCGGTGTCATGTGCGCCATCGGCATCGTATGCGCATTCGGTGTGATGTTATTGCTCGTTCCGCCGCTGCAGGTCAGAAGGGACCGCAAAGCGGAGAAAAATGGCAACGATCCCGATGAGGCGAAACGTTACAAGAACACCAAAAGCGAGAACGGCGACGTTCTCGGTAAAATATCAGGGATAGGCGGCAGGATGGCCGCCAAGAGCCCGTGGGCGGTGCTCGGAGCCGTTGCACTTGTGATAGTGTTATCAGGATACAGCGCCACCAATCTCTCGTACGATTTCAATATGTACGAATTCATACCGGAGGGGACGGATGCGCACGATACGATAACGTATCTGAATGATAACTATTCAACGACCACGATCACGACGAGCGTGCTCATCTACGAGGACGGATGGGATCTTAAGACGATAAAGGCCATCGAGGGTTCGCTGACCAATATGGCGAAAGATCCGATCACAGGGCTATTGTATCAAGGCGCCGGTCCGCCTAGTACTGAATATATAGGCACGGCGCTGAGCCAGTTCAACAATGATTACGGGGCACAGATCATACCGGGCACGGAAGGGAAGACATACAGTGACCTCTACAGCCAAGTATTCGATGCGAACGGCATTCTTTTACCGGCAGCGACACAGACGGGCCTGAACTTCCTGAAAAACATAACTCCGCAAGCGGCCGTATCGTCCGTTGTAGGAAACCATGATGGAAAACAGATCACGAGGATGATCCTTCACATGACACCCGATATCCAGGGCAACAATGACGGGATAATAGAAATGAAGGATTCCATCGACAGAGCGTGTCAGCCGCTTGCTCTCATCGGCGCAGATCATACTACAACGGGACAATCCATCATCATGGCGGTCAGTATGAAAGAGATGAACAACAGTCAGATGACCTCGCTGCTGGTGACGATCGCGTTCGTCCTGCTTGTACTGACGTTATTCATGTTCTATATCGACAGGAGCTGGATCCTTGGAGCGCTGGCGACCGTTCCGACATTGATATCAGTGATCATGGTATGGGGAACGATGGCGCTGATCGGCATGCCGCTTAACGTCATGACATTGACGATAGCGTCGCTCGCTGTAGGGATGGGCGTAACATACGGGATACACATATCGCATCGGTACGTTACGGAACTGGTCAAGAACGACCGTGATGCCAAGGACGCGATAAAGGTCGCGACCCGTGAAACAGGGAAAGGCGTTTTCGCGGCAGCGGTAACAACCGTCGCAGGGTTCGGAGTTCTTGGATTTTCTAAGATACTGCCGATGTACCAGTTCGGCATAATCACAGCACTGGCGATAGGATTCGGTTATATCGGATCGATATTCGTGCTGCCGTCGCTGCTTGTCATATGGGGAAAATACGCGAAGCCCAGGATGATGGCCAAACGTAACGGGACAAAGAAAGGACCGAAGGACCCGGAGCCGGAAAACAACACGAATTCAAATTGATCAGTACGGGAACAGGGCCTTATGGCCCTTTTTTATATTTTTTCGGGTCAAAGGAGGACCCTCTGAAGGTGATCTTTTATTCACAGTGTTAAATATCCGCCGGTACGGGACATTCGGGCATATGCAGAGAACGGCCGAAAGCGACCCAAGATTTAAATCCATAAATACAATCCGTGCGTATGGTCCCTAAGAAAAAGATCGACGCGATCCTCAGCGGTTATGACAAGGATAACATAACCATAGCAACACTGTGTTCACATTCTTCGTTACAGATCTTTCACGGAGCCCGCAAGGCCGGTTTTAAGACGCTAGGCCTTACCGTTTCTCACAACACAAAATATTATGACGCGTTCCCGCTGGCAAAGCCGGACGAGATCCTGAAATTCAGAGATCTCGATGAGATAGATACGAGGGTAGGGGAACTCCACGACAGGAATGCGATCGTGATACCGCACGGATCATTCGTGGAATACATGGGACCGAAAAAGTTCGAAGATCTCGAAGTTCCGGCATACTGCAACCGCGCAGTTCTCCAGTGGGAGTCCGACCGCGATCTCGAAAGACAATGGATAACATCCGCAGGCGTCGCCATGCCGCGGATATACACGGACGCAAGGGAGATAAAAGAACCGGTACTCGTGAAATATCACGGCGCAAAGGGAGGAAGAGGATTCTTCATCGCCAAGGATTATCCGGATTTCAAGATGTACATCGATAACACTCAGCCGTATACGATCCAGGAATATGCGCTCGGTACGAGGTACTACTTGCATTTCTTCTATTCGCCGTTCAAGGATGACGGGTACAAGGTGGCACGCGGAGGAACGATCGAACTTCTGTCGATAGACAGAAGGGATGAAAGTAATATTGACGAATTATACAAAATGGGATCGTACGACGACCTGAAGAAGCACGGTCTTTACCCATCGTTCGTCGTCACCGGGAACATTCCCGTGGTGATACGCGAATCATTACTTCCGAAGGCGTTCGAAATGGCCGAACGCATCGTCAACCGTTCTTACGAGCTGTTCGGAGGGATGTGGGGGCCGTTCTGCCTCGAGACGATCGTTACCGATAAATTAGAGTTCAAACTGTTCGAAATATCCACGAGGATCGTTGCCGGCACGAACCCGTTCATTTCGGGCTCGCCGTACGCCGACCTGATATATCCCGGCATGAGCACAGGCGGAAGGATCGCGAAGGAGTTCAAGGACTGTCAGGCGTCGGGCAACTTCACCGACATCATGACATGAGAGGATTTGCACAAACAATATCTATATGAGCGTTATAGGGGAGAGGCGATGGTTTCCAAAAGGCTTATGGACGTTCCGGAATCGGGTACGGTCGCGATAGCGAATATCGTCAGTCAGCTTAAGCATGAAGGCATCGAGATAATATCATTCTCAATGGGCGAACCGGATTTCGACACTCCCGATAATATCAAAGAGGCCTGCGTAAGGTCATTGAATAAAGGGTTCACGCATTATACGCCGTCCACCGGCATACCGGAATTAAGGAAGGCCATCGCCGAAAGGGCGTCAAACGATAACAAGATAAAATGCACTGCGAAGAACGTTCTTGTAACGCCTACGAAACAGGCACTTTTCATGATCGCACTCGCATACCTCGACCCGGGAGATGAAGTCATACTTCCTGACCCGGCGTGGGTGTCGTACGAGGCCGTAATAAGATTGGCGGGCGCCAAGCCCGTATACGTGACAACGAAATTTGAAGATAATTTCAAAGTGAACGCGGACATGATGGCCTCCGTCGTCACCGAAAGGACAAAGATGCTTATCCTTAACTCACCGTCGAACCCGACAGGTTCGGTGCTTCCCAGAGATACGTTAAAAGGGATCGCGGACCTGTGCATCGACAAGAAGATAAGAGTGCTGTCGGACGAGATATACGAGCACATAATATACGAGGGAGAACACGTTTCAATCGCCTCGTTCGATAATATGTTCGACCGTACGCTTACGATCTCAGGATTGTCAAAAACATATGCGATGACCGGATGGAGATTAGGCTGGCTCATTGCTCCCGAGAAAGATATATCCGCGGTGAACAAGTTACAGACACATTCTATAACGTGCGTCACCTCGTTCACACAACCGGCGGCCGTGGAGGCACTGAAAGGAACGCAGGAGCCGAGGAAGAGGATGGTCGAGGAGTTCAAGAAACGCAGGAACCTCGCCTTCGATCTGATCAACGAGATAGACGGGGTGGAATGCAACCGCCCGGAGGGGGCGTTCTATCTGTTCCCCAGGTACTCGCATAAAATATCATCGGAAGACCTTGCGATGTACATGATGAAAGAGGCTCACGTTGCAATAACTCCCGGAAGGTCATTCGGGCCCGCCGGCGAGAATCATTTCAGATTATCATATGCAACTTCTGAAAAGAACATCATTGACGGCATTGCGAGCATGAAGCGCGCCTTCTCCAAGCTTTGATCATCGCCGTTTCGGGGCTAAGATTTATTATAGTGGCGTTATCAATAGGGTCTCGCCGCATACGTGTGCGCACACGTGAACGGCAGAGGGAGAACATTGAGCAGAAAACTCTTCACAGTAGGTCCTGTGCATGTTGACAGCGAGGTCCTAAAGGCACAGACAAGGCCGATGATAACGCACCGTTCCAAAGAATACAAGGCGCTTCACGTTTCCGTAATAGAAAGGCTGAAGAAGGCCCTGGACACAGATATGGACATATTTTTGGTGGCAGGATCGGCATCCGCATTCCTGGAGGGAGCGGTAAGGAACGGAGTGAAGAGCGATGTTCTCGGATTAACGAACGGTTCATTCGGGAACAGATGGATAGAGATATCAAAAGCGAACGGAAAAAATGTGAAAGAGATCCGCGTACCGTGGGGCAAAGCAATAAAACCCGCAGATATAGAAGGTCAGGTAACGGATAATATCGAAGCCGTTCACTTCGTAAGCAATGAATCGTCCACCGGTGTGCTCAGTCCGATGGGCGAACTTATCTGTGAAATAAAAAAACAAAATGATCCGTTAATATTTGTTGACGCCGTAACATCGGCGTTCGGCACCGATCTCAACTTAAAGAAGAACAAGGTGGATGCGTTAGTGTTCGGTTCACAGAAGGCGCTTGGCCTCCCGCCGGGGATAGGTTTCATCGCGGTCAGCGAAGAACTGATGAAAAAGGCTAAAGAAATTCCAAACAGAGGATTCTACACCGACCTGATAAAGATAAAAAAGAACAATGATGATAATTCAACACTAACGACATCGCCGGTCTCACTCGTATACGCGCTTGACTTCCAATTGGACCGTATGTTAGCGGAAGGCGCGCAGGCAAGGTTCAGAAGGCACAGGGAGATGGCCGACATCGTGAGAAAGTGGTCATCGAAACTTCACGGAATGTTGCCGGAAGATGGTTACATGTCTGATACCATAGGCGTCCTGAACCGCGGCCCGATGGATTTCGATAAGTTCCATGCATCATTGAAATCAAAGGGCTATGAGATCTCCAACGGCTACGGTGACGTTAAAGAGAAAACATTCAGAATAGGCCACATGGGAGATCTGAGACCGACTGACATTAAAGAACTGCTTAAAGTAATGGACGAGACACTGGAGGAATTGAAATGAAGCTGCTTGTTTCCGACCCTCTGTCGGAAGAGGGTCTCAAGATCCTGACCGCATCCGGGATACCGGTGGATGTGAGACCGGGTTTGAGCGAAGATGAATTGTGCAAGATCATCGGCGAATACGACGGACTGATAATAAGGAGCGGAACGACCGTAACAAAAAAGGTCCTTGACGCAGGCAAGAAATTACGCGTCGTCGGCCGTGCCGGCGTCGGTGTCGATAACGTTGACGTACCGTATGCAACCCAGAAAGGGATACTTGTAATGAATACCCCTTCCGCCAACATAATATCCGCTGCAGAACACTCACTGGCTATGATAATGTCACTCGCCCGTATGATACCCTGGGCACACGCGTCCGTCCACAAAGGGGAATGGAAAAGAAGCAAATTCACAGGGATCGAACTTTACGGAAAGACGTTGGGAATAATAGGCGTCGGCCGTGTGGGCGGAGAGATAGCGAAACGCGCCAAATCCTTCAACATGACGATGATCGGATACGATCCGTACCTTCCTGCCGATGTCGCAGAAAGCCTGTGCGTGAAATTGACAACACTGGAGGATGTCCTCAAAAATTCCGATATAATGACGATACACACACCTCTTCTTCCCGAAACGAAGAACATGATCTCAATGCCGCAGTTCAAGATGATGAGAAAGAACGCGCTGATCGTGAACGTGGCGAGAGGCGGCATAGTGAACGAAGATGACCTTTACGAGGCACTGAAGAACAAAGTGATCGCAGGCGCCGCATTTGATGTGTTCGTCGATGAACCGTTAAAGGAAGGGTGCAAGCTTCTGGAATTGGATAATCTGGTCACGACGCCGCACCTGGGTGCAAGCACCGTCGAGGCGCAGGAGAAGGTCTCCGTTGACATAGCGGAGAATGTGATAATGTATCTCCGCGACAATATGATCTCCAATGCGATCAACGCGCCGCGCGGCCAGCTCGATCCGACGCTGGCGCCGTACCTTCCGTTAGGCGAACGCTTAGGGATATGCATTCACCAGCTGAACGGAATGAGGCCGGTGGACAAGATCGAAGTGGTATTCAGCGGCGAACTGGCGCAAAAGAACACCAAGATGGTGACCCTTTCAGTTTTGATCGGTGTATTGAAGAACATCGTCGGCGACAGCGTGAACATGATAAACGTCGAATCCATCGCAAAGAGCAAGAACATAAAGGTAACGGAATCGAAGAACGAGGACTCTCCGGTCTATTCGAATATGGTCACTGTGAGAGTAACATCAGGCAAGGATGCGATATCCGTCCGCGGTACCGTGTTCGCGCAGGTCCCGCGTTTGATAGGTATAGATAACTACTGTTTCGAGATACCAATGGATACGGATATGTTATTCGCGAGGTATCATGACAAGCCCGGAGTTATCGGAAGCGTCGGAAAGATTCTTGGCGAAAATAACATCAACATCGGTCAGATGACTGTCGGCCGCGACACGGGGACGAAGATGGCGATAATGCTGATGGGCGTTGATCACGAAGTGCCGGCCGCGCTGATCAAAAAGATAAGCGATGCCACAGGATTCAATGAAACAAAATACATAGACCTCGTGGAATAAACACCTTTAAAACTCTTAAACACAAATGTAAACATTATTAAAGGCGGAGTAGTATCGGTGTCGTCCGTCCCAGGAGTTCTAACATGTCAACAAAAGTCACTCTTACCGTCGAAGACCTTACACTGGCGATACAGAACAGCATAAACAACAAAGGGATGGATGAAGAACAGGCTTATGCGCTGGCTAAGCACATCCTCAACTTTTTTGGGTATTCCGACCGGATAATAGACAACATCCTGGAGCCTGAGGATCGCGACGCATTCTACATGCTCGAGGACACCGGGATATTAACGACGGAACGCGAAGAGACAACGTTATACGACGGAAGGGAGTGGAGGATACACTACTGGCTCTTCAGACGCGAACGTATAATTGAACTGATGAGCTCCCTCGATCAGACGAAGACCGAGGATGTTGCAGAATCCGTATACGGCGATCTTCCCGACGACATATGGAAACGCGGCAAGTAATTCGGAATTACTTTCGGCCACCTCCCGGAATTGTTATTATATTCACATTCACAGTAACGTAGGTGAATATATTCCCGTACACGCCGAGAAGTTCGCAGAAGGAATTCATCGAACTCACGGAACGTTGTGTGAAGAAAGGCATCCCGTGCATATTGGAATCCGGCACCGGGACAGGAAAAACAATATGCTCACTGGCCGGCGCGTTACCGTACGCGCTTGAGAAAAAGAAAAAGATCATCTATCTGACAAGAACAAGTTCGCAGCAGAAGCAGGCGATACTCGAGCTCAGGAAGATATCCGGCATCAGAAAAATATTTGCGATGGGTATCCAGGGAAGGGGCGCATCAACATGTCCGAAGATATTGTCCGATCCTGAACTTATGACAGGATCGCCGGAAGAACTGTCGCGATTCTGTTCAGAGTTCAAAAGGCGCACCGGAACGGACGCCGGATGCAAATTTTATGACAGCATTTTAGAAACGAAGATGCAGGACCATATAGATCATTGCAGTTCGAAGATGCCTACGTCGGACGAATTCATCGAATACGCAATGGAAAGACGTTTGTGTCCGTATGAGATGATGAAACGCCTGATACAGAATGCGGATGTTGTGATAGCACCGTATCACTTCATATTCATGCCCGGCACAAGGGACCGGTTCTTGGGATGGATGAATGTCGCCCTTCGGGATGTGATCATAATTGTGGACGAGGCGCACAATCTTCCCGATCACCTTCGGGATGTGATGACCGCAAGATACACAATGCGCGCGCTGGACCTTGCAGAGAATGAAGCGAAAGACCGGAAGGACCCGGAGGTGAGCAACGGAATCTCAGCGACCGATATGATCAGCGCGATAAGACGATTGATGATACAGGCGAAAGAGGAGTTCCTGAGGGACGATGACGGTCTAATACCTCCGTACTTCATCGAGGACGGTCTGATGGAGGAACTTCAGATCAATTCGATGAAAGTGCGGAACATATGCAAAGCATTGATAGAGCACGGTGAAGTGGTCGCCGAAACAAAGAGAGCTAACGGTAAACTTCCAAGGTCGTACATGAGGTCGCTCGGCGCATTCATATTATTCTGGCTGGATGCCGACGAGGAGATATACGTTAAGCTGACAATAGCCGATGACACGGCGCTGGAGGCATTCTGCATGGACCCGTACTTCGCCGCGGAACCGTTGCGTTCCTGTCATGCGTCCGTGCATATGTCCGGAACGCTGGAGCCTCTTATCGAATACCAGAACGTCCTGGGGCTGGAGGGCGCGGAACTTAAAAGATTTGCATCGCCGTTCGATCCCGATAACCTGATGATAATACACGCGGACGACGTGACCTCAAAGTATGACGACATAAAACAGGACGAATCGATAATTCCAAGGATGGAAGATCACATCGTCAACATACTGAATTCGGTGAAGAGGAACACTGCCGTGTTCTTTCCCTCATATTCGCTAATGGATCTGATGATCAAAGACGATATATGCGCAAGGGCGGGACGTACATCATTCATAGAAAGGAAAGGGATGACCAACACGGAACATCAGGGAATGGTGGACGCGTTCAAAATGTCAGGCGGCGGGGTATTGTTCGCGGTAGCAGGAGGGAGAATAAGCGAAGGGATCGATTTTCCCGGAAAAGATATGGAGGTGGCGATCATAGTAGGCATCCCGTTCTCAAGACCGGGAGCTAAACTCGACGCGCTTGTCCGTTATTATGATATACGGTCCGGGAACGGATGGGCGCATGCGGTGGCGTCGCCGGCATTAAGGAAAGTGAGGCAGGCAATAGGCAGGCTCATACGTTCGGAGAAAGATATCGGTGCCGCCGTGATATTGGACAAACGTGCGTCGGCATATCCGTTACTGGCATCGGCACGCTCATCAGATGTTTCATCGGACGTACGTAACTTTTTCATGAAAAAGGATTGAAAGAATATATACGGTCATTCGATATTCTTGCGCTGAGTGTAGAACAATGGATGTGTTTGGCGTTATTGTCATCATGTTGGCAGGATTATGGTTATTCCTGCCGGCGATGCTGCCCAATTCTGCGGCCGTCGTCTTCGGCGGAGGAACGCCGGTGGACCTCGGTCGCTCGTGGAAAGGAAAAAGAATACTCGGCGACGGAAAAACATGGAGAGGATTCTTCGGCGGAGGGTTCGCAGGTTTTGTCCTCGGGATGATCCTCATGGGGATAGCGCTGTTGCTGAAAGCGGAAGACCCGTGGGGATACGGGGGCGGATGGACAGTTGTATGTATCGTACTCTCATTGTCATTCGGTTCTCTGCTCGGCGATATGATGGGATCATTCATTAAAAGACGTCTAGGCATACAGAGAGGTCAGAAGGCGCCTATTCTCGATCAGTATGATTTCCTCATAGGCGCGTTCCTTTTGACGATGCTGTTCAACTGGAAATGGGTGTACAGCACGTACATAGAGGGATGGAACATACTTGCATTGATATTCCTTCTCGCCATTACATTATTGCTGCATCGCGCAATGAACATAATCGGATACAAGGCGGGACTCAAGAAAGAGCCGTGGTGATGATATGAACGAAATGAAGAAAGCGTTGGAGGACTGCGGAGCATTGCAGTTCGGAGAGTTCACGTTGGCATCCGGTGCCAAGAGCAATTATTACATTGATATAAAGAGGGCGAGCACAGACCCGAAGGTGCTGTATCTCATATCGCAATTGATGGCGGAGAAGATACAGACGTCCGGAAAGAGATATGACCGCATCGCCGGCGTTGTCTTAGGTTCCGTGCCGCTTGCGGCGGCGTTATCGCTTGCAACGGGGATCCCGTATGTCATGGTGCGCAAAGAAAAAAAGGACCACGGCACATCAAAGCTCATTGAAGGTGTTTTGAACAAAGGAGATTCCGTTATCGTAGTGGAAGATGTGATAACTTCGGCAGGGTCGAGCATTGCCGCCATCGCAACGCTGAGAGAACACGGCGCCAAGGTTGGTAATGTAATATCAGTGATAGACAGAGAATCGGGTGGTACGGAAGCGTTAAAGAACATTGACGTAACTCTTACAGCATTGGTAAAAGCATCAGATCTGCTGAAAAAATAACATCACGGAAAGAAGGAAAAGGAGGTCTCGGACATGGAAAAGATAAGAGCTGGCATATACGGATACGGTAACATTGCGAAAGGTGTCGAGAAGGCGATAGGGAAGAGCAATGATGTTTCGTTGGTGGCAGTGTTCACAAGACGCGACCCGTCAAAGATCAAGACCGTTTCCGGAGCAAAGGTCATAGCGGCCGATAAGGTGCTTGAATATAAGGACAAGATAGAC
>JAIRJQ010000019.1 GCA_031260545.1 Methanomassiliicoccaceae archaeon
CTGCTGTTACTGCTGCTGTTCATCTATAAAGATGAAGAGATCATCGGCAAGGTGACGCACAACGGCAAAGGTATTGCAGGCGCCGAGATAGAATATATCGAAGACAACAAGAAAAAGAGCGTCACGACGGACAAAGACGGCGAATATGTGATAGGCGTGGATATGGATTCATATGTAGCCATAACCAAAGTGACGAAGGACGGTCATACGGTCCTCGAAGCGACGGTCGACGATATACCGGCAGAGCTGATCATACAGGTACACATCGTAAAGGGCGTTACGACAGTGAACTTCATGATGACCTAGAAGTAAGCTCAAAACAGGACGAACATCTAAAAACCATTTTCAAACCTTTTCCGTTTCTATTTCTCGCATCTGAACGTATCACAGACATTCGAACCATCCGGCATACTGGTTAAAATATCTAAGGCGCATACAAGAAAAGATAATATCTGGGGGAAAGGCAGATGGAACTTTGGATCATCGGGATACTCGGCATAGTACTCATATTCGTGATCGTCGCGGTACTGTTCTACAACAGTTTCATAAAGAAAAAACTGAAAGTTGAGAACAATTTCAGCGAGATAAAGATACAATGCAAGAAGAGGTTCGACCTCGTGCCGAATCTCGTCGAGACGGTAAAGGGATATGCGCAGCATGAGAAGGAAACATTAGAGAAAGTGACGATCGCACGCAGTGCCGGCGTCACGGCGCAGAGTGTGCGCGATCTTGCGAATGCGAACAACCAGCTTACGCAGACCCTCAACAAGTTGTTCGCGCTGGGCGAGCAGTATCCTGATCTGAAAGCCAACATCAACTTCGGAAAGTTACAAGATGAACTGGTGGAGATTGAAAAAACCATCGCGATATCGCGCAGCTTCTACAATGATGCGGTAATGATGTACAACCGCGCCATAAAGGTGATACCTGCCAACATGTTCGCATCGATGTTCAAATTCAAGGAAGCAGAGTTCTTCAATGCGCCCGAGGCAGAGCTGGAGAATGTCAAGGTCAAATTCTGATATGATACGTAACGAAGGGAAGTGACAACTTGAACAAGGCCGCAGTGATCATCTTCGTGATCATCGCCCTGTTCATAGGTTCGATATTCTATATCGCTATGACATACGAGGAAGCAGAGAATTTCGATCATTACAAGACGGATGTGGATATCCTCATCAACGATGACGGCAGTATCGCGGTTACGGAAACATACAGTTTCAGATGGAACAGTATATCAAGCGGCGAGATGTACATATCGTTCCCCGGCGAAAAGGTGAATGCTGTCGTCCCCTCATCCATCACATGCGAGATGGACGGAATGCCGGCCGCGCTTGCATCATCTTATAATGCGGGCAAAGAAGCATCAACGTCCGGTGCAGGTCTGCCCATGTACTATTACGGTATGAACTCTCTGTCCATGGACTGGGAGCTCAACGCCTTTTACAAAAGGGCAACGTCCGGAGAGCATACGGTCACATTCAAATATCAGCTGAACGGCGTCGTTTCAAGATACTCGGATTGCGCCGAACTTTATTACAAGGTCTTCAGTTACTTCTCATACGATCTGAAAGATCTGACCGTCACCGTAACAATGCCTCCTGGAAGTCAACAGGATAGAACATACATTTTCGGACACGGCGACCCGAACGGATATTCCGAATTTGACGGTAATACCGCTAACCCCGTATTCAAAAGCTCAAAGCTTAACGCATATACAATGTTCGAGATCCGCGTTGTAAGCAAGCAGACCGACCTGTACCCGACCCTTCCGGTAAAGCCGGGCAAGACATTCGATTCGATAATGGCTGAAGAAAAGAGATTTTACGATGAGACGCAGAGAGCGATCATGCTCGCGAATGTTCAGCTGATCCTTGCCGCTTCGATGGTCGCCGCAGCGATATTGATATTCATATTAAGAGTAAAATTCGTCAAACGCAACAGACCGACCTTCAATAAACCGTATACCCGTGAAATACCGTCGGTCAAACCCAATATATCTGCGAGGCTGGCCGAGCATTACAGCATCAGAAAGGGAAGGTTCGGTGACAGGGTCACCGCCACGATCCTTAATCTTGCGGTAATGAAGGTGATAGCGATGGAGGAAGGTCCGGGGAAGGAGCTGATCTTCGTATCTATTAACGATACAATTCCGATGACAGGGTTCGAACGCAGCGTGTACAAAATGATATTCCACTCCAGGAAAGGAGAGAGATATGACAGGATCTCGCTTAGCGAAATGAAAAAGGACCTTAAAGCGAATCCGGCGGAGATCTCAGGCCTCTACGGAACGGATGAACAGGAATTCAGCAGCAAAAGATATGCGGATCCGGTATTATCGGAAAAGGGCCGAATATGGGGGATCCTCCCGTTCATTCCGATGGCCCTGATGATCCCGATAATTATTATTTCGATGATCATCGACTTCGGCGATTATATTCCGGTAGGCATGTTCGCCGTGTTCTTCAGCTTCATACTCATGGCGTTCGGCTCGACGAAGAGTGCGACCGCTTTGACCGTTGACGGAGAGGACGAACGCGCAAGAGCGCGTGCGCTCAAGAGGTTCTATACGGACATGACATTAATGAAAGAAAGGCAGGCAATGGAGCTCGCTCTGTGGGAACGGCATCTGGTATACGCGACCGCGCTGGGCGTTGCGGACAAGGTGATCAAAGAATTGGACATCCGTCTTGCGCAGCTGCATGGACAAATATCCGGAAGCACATTCATTTCCGTGCTGCACAGTACCGCAGGGTTATCAGCAGGCATATCGTCGATAGGGGAAGTATCATCATACGCTGCATTCGCCCGTGCATATTCTGGTATCGGCGGAGGATCCGGAGGCGGAGGCAGGGGCGGTTTCAGCGGAGGCGGAGGAGGAGGCTTCAGCGGCGGCGGAGGCGGCGGTTTCGGAGGCGGCGGGGGCGGACACAGGTGATCTCCGTACATTTATGCTGAAACATACGTTATGTGAGAAGAGGCAGGTCCTCACAGTAAAACAGGATCGCATGTTCAGAATTTTTTAAAAAATATTAACAAATAAAGCTTTTAATCTTTACACATTTATCAATTGTGAATTTTAAAACTATATAAAACTTGTGTATTAAAGATCAAAAAATTCAATTTATAAACAATATTTCATATATTTTTAAAACTTTATGATTTATCTGTGAATAATTCCATTATTACTATCGTTAACACGATATTCACGCAGACCGAACACATGATACGAGTATACAATGAGAGGTCCGCGCTCGCTGATAACACAAAAATGATATGAGCTCCGATCATGAACGGACGATGAAAGGACGCCGAATGAACATCGGAAGATACACGGCGGAGAACACCAGGGGAAGGGGATCGCAGATAACCTTCCGTCCTGTCCTTAGGGACAGGATGTGTTCTGAGCTCCCGCCGGCGATGAACAGGAGCACAGATATCAACATAAAAACATGTTCTTTTTACTTTTCCTGCAAGTAAATGAGCGGTTCTGCGATGCGATTGAAAACTATACAAAATTGATTTTCAATACTTTATGATTTATTCGTGTTAACAGTCATACACATTACCGTAAGGACCGATCTTCAAGACATCGAACGAATGCATATTAAAACCAAAGCACGGACGGAGTTCGCCCCAATATTCCACTCCGTCTGTGCGGATCTATTTCTTTTTCTCGAATAAAAATAGTTTTATTCGTATCTCATCTTGCTTATTTAAGTTGTCTTATCGCTTCGGACGATCATTTTTGATCTGAACGATAAGTTCGGATAATTGTTT
>JAIRJQ010000013.1 GCA_031260545.1 Methanomassiliicoccaceae archaeon
ACGGCACCCGGAACTGTTACCGTGAACATAGGCGGCATCGACGGATACGTCATCACAGGCGGATCCGTTGTTGTTGATGTGTACATGGACACACAGACGTACTTCACGATAACGCTGTCAGAAGACAGCGTGAACGGGATCATATTCTGGTCGGCGGACAACTGGGCCACAGAAAAGGAGCTCAAGGGCACAGAGAGATTCCTCGAAGGAACGGATCTGAAGCTTAAGGCAGTAGGCGCAGACGATTGGGAGTTCTCCGCATGGACGGGCGACGGCGACATATCGAGCGTCAACGGCCGGTCGATCACAATGGATAAGGACTTCGTTATCGGCGCATCATTCGTTCAGAACGGCGTTGGACCCGGAGACGACCCGGATGACCCCGGCACAGGCCCCGGAGGCAGCTCAGAAGACTCGGGCTCGGGCATGATCATGGTGGTGTCTGTCGCAGTGGTCGCAGCGGTGCTCGTGCTCTTAATAGTGCTCATGGTAATGAGGAGACACTGAACAAGGAGCAGTGAAAGCAGTTCCGAACGCAATAAGCTTAAACCAAAGAAGGAGAGGCTTCCCGCCTCTCCTCCATATATTTTTTTACATTCAGCGACATGTTCTCAATGACGGATCAGATATGTTCACCGGAAAAACAGAGCACATCGGAGATAACATCGGCGAGCATATCAAAAAAATGTTAACATCTATTTAATGGTATCATTTTCCTGTATCCAGAACATTTAAAGAACATGCAGCGGCCTGTTCTTTTTCAAATTTTGTTACGCACAAATATGTCAGCTGTCTGATCAAACACAGAGTTCAATAGAGAAATATCATAACATTTTTATATCAACTTACACAGTATAATGTTGCTGCAGAGACCGGCATTCGTAAACCCTTTTTCAGCTGCAGAGGCCGGCTCAGAAACTTATTACAACCAGGGACAAGAGGAAATCACGATGAGACCACATGTTGGTGATAGAATAAATGAAATTAGAGAAGGGAAAGGGGACGGAAAGAATGTTTCCAGACGCAGGAACGCGCTCCGTATAGCAGCGTCCGTTGCTTTTTTCCTTATAATAGCGGTCGCGTTCTTCTCATTCTCAGGCGATCATACGAATGAGAACGAAAGTAACGGAGCATACATGCTGGCGGAGGCCGAGGACGGTGAAACGACAGGCATAAGCAGTGTGCCCATCGTCACGGATAATGTGGCCAGGAATGCCGTCGATCCCGCAGACAGCTCCGGGAACGGCTCAGGTTCGGACATGCTGATATGGCTGCTCATAGCAGCGCTTGCAGCGTTCGTATTGTTCATACTGTTCACGCTGACGAGGAAATGTGACGTCACCGGTATCGTCACATCCAGGGGGAGCAGCCTCGGCGGCGTATCGATCATCTATAAGGTGAAAGGCAAAGAGATGGTCGCTACCACGGACGCGGAAGGCCGCTACCAGATAAAGGCGGCGAAGGGCACTGACGTGGCCGTAACATCGGTGGTAAAAGAAGGCTACAAGACCGTGAAAACGCTACCGCTGAACATCATAATGATGAAGGATATGGCAGATCTGAATTTCAAGCTGGAGGCGCAGAAAGGCCGCTCCGGAAAATAACATAATAGGTTTACAGCAAAGGAGGAGGGCGCCCTGGCCCTCCTCTGGTTCATTTATCATTCGCACGATCTTCAGTAAAACACAGATATGATTATTAATCAACTCTGCAGTTCATATAATATGGCGGAAAGGGTGAGATGCCTCTGGTTGGCCAATGACGGACGCTGTTCCAGCTGTAAATCGAAGCGGATCAGGATGGACGTTCTGAAACTTCCGGATTATGAGATGTGCAACCCCGAAGTTGATTATCCGCGGTGTGAATTCTACAAAGAGAAACCCGTACCAAAAAAGTGATCATCATGTCAATACGAAACGACCTCCTGTCCGGTGATATCTCTGTTGTCATGGATGGCCTTGACAACTTAGATGCAAGGCTCAGGAAGAAGGAGGATCACAGCGACCTTTTGGATGTGCTTCTTGTGCTCTCAGGTTCGCACGATCCCGAGATCGTTCAGAAGACATCATGGTGCGCCGGAAAGATGGGTCAGAACAAAGTGAATAATAAGCACATAATTTCGTTGCTGATAACACTTGCGGACCACGATGACGAACAGGTAAGGGAGAACGTCGCATGGGGTATCGGAGAGACCGCTGGCACAGTAGAGATGAGTGATATTTCCATCGCCGTGATATCATCACTTTTGGATGATGATGATCGCGATGTCAGGGGCATGGCGGCATGGGCGGCAGGTCGTTTTCACCATAAATGCGGGCACATGACCAATGAGATAAAAAAGAAGCTCGAAACCCTTTCGGACGATCCGTCCGAATACGTAAGATCGGCGGCGAAGTTCGCGCTCGACGACGAATGATCAGAATTTTCCTACAACCGCTTTTATCCTTCTGACGCCGGCGGCAGAGCTCTCTTCCTTCTGTATCTTGAATCCCTGCAATTCGGAAGTGTTATGAACATGCGGCCCTCCGCACAATTCCTTCGATATATCGCCGATCGAGTAAACTTTTACGACATCTCCGTACTTGCCTTCGAACACCCCGATCGCATTGCATTTCTTAGCATCCCCGTAGGGCATCTCTTCGCACACAACATCAACGTTCATTCTTATCGCATCGTTCACGATATCCTGCACTTTCTTAATTTCCTCTGACGTCATTTTCCGATCGAAGTTGAAATCGAATCTTAATCTCTCGGGAGTGATGTTACTGCCCTTCTGCATTATGTCGGCGTTCAATACTTGTCGCAGCGCCGCGTTCAGAAGGTGCGTAGCGGTATGCAATTTTGTTGTCTCGTCGCTGCTGTCCGCGAGTCCGCCCTTGAACTTATGTTCCGCGCCCGCTCTTGACTTTTCCTGATGTTCTTTGAATCTGTCCTCGAATCCTTTGATATCGACGGTCATTCCGCGTTCGTCGGCCAGTTCTTTCGTCAATTCGATAGGGAATCCGAACGTATCGTACAGACGGAACGCATGCTCGCTGTCCAACGTTTTAACATCGCCGAGCTCGTCGAATATCTTGTCCGCGACCCTCAGTCCGCGGTCAAGCGTCTTGTTGAATTTTTCTTCTTCCGCTGTCACACTGGTGAAAATGAACTCTTTGTTGCGGTCCAGCTCAGGGTATGCGTCCGCATATTCATTAACAATTATTTTCGAAATATTGACCATCTGGCACCCTTCGATCCCAAGCTTCCTCATGTACCGGCTGGCGCGCCTGATGAGCCTTCTGAGAACATATCCCTGATCCATCTTTGACGGTGCGACGCCCATATCGTCCCCGAGTAAGAACGTGGCAGCTCTCATGTG
>JAIRJQ010000021.1 GCA_031260545.1 Methanomassiliicoccaceae archaeon
ACTGCTGTTCTGGAGGCTGATCTCGGGAGTGGGCGCCGCCTGTATAGCGTCCTCGAGCATCTCGATGATCGTCCAGGTGTATCCGAGATCGCAGCGAGGATTACCGCTGGCGATAAACACGATGTCCATCTACATAGGCGCATCATTGGGTCCGGGTCTGGGAGGTTTCCTTACGGAAGCGTTCGGATGGGAGAGCATATTCCTTGCAATGGTCCCGATCTCCATAGCCGCCCTGATACCGTTACTTATGTTCAAATCGGAATTCTGTACCTCGAAGGGAGAGCCGTTCGATATCAAAGGTACTATACTCTACGGCGCAGGCATCGTTGCCGCTATGTATGGTGTCGTAACTCTTCCGAATATTTCATCAACGGTGTTCATCGCCGCCGGCGCTATTCTTTTGACAGCATTCTTCAGATTCGAAAAGAGAGCAGAATATCCGGTGCTGAAAGTGGGCTTATTCAGAGGAAGGGTATTCAGACGGGCCACGTTATCAACGCTGCTCAATTACGGTGCGTCGTATGCGGTGCTGATCACAATGAGCCTGTACCTGCAGGATGTCGGAGGAATGAGCCCCGGCAAAGCAGGGATGATAATATTGGCGCAGCCGCTGATCCAAGCTGTGGTGACACCGTTCGCCGGAAGGATGAGCGATAAGATCGATCCCCGTAAGCTCACGACCGCGGGGATGCTGATGATGTGCATCGGAACTGCACTTATGATCACTATTACTGAAGAAGTGATGATGTTAAAGGTATATCTCACACTGATGATCACCGGATTGGGATATGCGTTATTTTCGGCACCCAACACGAACCTTATAATGTGCAGCGTAAGTGCGAAAAGCTACAGCGAATCGTCCGGTTTGATTTCAGTGATGAGACAGGTGGGCATGATGGTGTCCGTTGCAATACTGATGTGCATGATATCTGTGTTCATGGGAACGAATGCGGTGATCAATGATGACATACCGTCATTCATCAAGGCTGTGAAGGTTGCGTTCTCGATATGTTTCATAGTTGCCATCATAGGAACGTATATGACATGGACCGCCAGAGACAAGATCTCAAAGAATGCTGCGTAAGGATAAGCAACCATTGAATACTGCCCATTTGATACTCTGGCGTGAACAAATACGCCGTTGAATTCGAGAATGTTTCATTGGTCAGGAATTCTGTGAGAATACTTGATAACGTTTCCTTAAAAATAAAGGACAGAGAGAGCGTTGCTATCATCGGACCTAACGGTTCAGGGAAGACGTCATTGATGAAACTTATGAAAGGCGGCGCATGGCCGTATTATGACGAGAACGTAAGAACAATATGCAGGCTGTTCGGCGAAGACCGGTGGAACATATTCGATCTGAGAAAGAAGATCGGCGTCGTATCGATGGACCTGCAGTCCAGATTCAAAGATCAAACATCGGTGGGCGCCGTGGTCCTTTCGGGATTCTTCAGGACAGTGGATATTTACAGAGATCATGAGATCACTGATGAAATGGTCGCAGCGGCGGAGGATGCCGCTGCACGTGTCGGCATTTCCGATAAATTGACGAGAGATATAAGCAAATTATCGCTTGGAGAGATGCGGAGAGCATTGATCGCACGCGCCCTTGTCCCGGGCCCGAAGATGCTGCTTCTTGACGAGCCAATGACTAGCCTGGACATAGTCGCCGAAGGCCAATTCAAAAATGTCCTCGATTCATTGATAAAAGAAGGCACCGGAATTGTGATGATAACACATGACCTCGAGGACATACCAAAAAATGTCCAACGGATTATAATGATAAAGAACGGCCGGATATTCAAGGACGGGAATAAAAAAGAATTACTGACATCCAATATTATGAGCGATCTCTTTTCCTCCGCTGTAGAGGTGAACGAAGAGAACGGAATGTATCGCATGAGGGCCGTTTGATCTCTGCAGCTTATTTGCATTGTGCCAGTGATCTTTAACTTCTGATCTCGTGATATATATCTTCTCTGATCGGCACTTTCTTTAGGTCCTCTTCGCACCATCTTTTTATTGGTCCTTCGGGAAACAAATACCGTATCTGATGATCTGCGAAACATCCGTTATAGCACAAGGGTTTAATGATACACTTCCTTTGAGGGTAATGATGTCTCAGGATTGGACCGAAAAATATAGGCCGGACAGCCTTTCAAAGATCGTCGGCAATCCGAAGGCGGTCACTGATCTTACGAATTGGGCCAGGTCATGGAATGACGGAATACCTGAGAAAAGAGCTGTCGTTCTCATCGGAAATCCCGGCATAGGGAAAACATCGGCTGCCGTCGCATTGGCAAAGGATATGAAGTGGGATATCGTAGAAATGAACGCATCCGATCAGAGGAACGGCGATGCGATACGGAACATCGCATTGAAAGGGGCATATTTCAACACATTCTCGAACGACGGTACGTTTATGGATACAAAGGACGGCGGACGCAAACTTATTGTTCTCGATGAAGCCGATAACCTCTTCGGACGTGAGGACAGAGGAGCGTTACCGGTAATATCCGAATTGATAAAGAACACAAAACAGCCGGTCATACTTATAATGAACGACTTTTACGAAATGAGCAGAAAGAGCGCGGCGATCAAAACAGAAACGTTACAGATAACATTCCAGCGGCCGCGCGTTGACACCGTGATAAAAACGCTGGAAAAGATAGCGAAGAACGAGAATGTCCGCGTTGATACGGATGCGCTGGTAAAAATAGCCGAGAATTCGAACGGAGACATGCGCGCTGCCGTCCGCAATCTTGAATCATTGGCGCTTGGCCGTGATTCTGTGACCGTCGATGACGCAGAGAAATTGTCAGACCGCATTATACGAAAAGATATATATGATCTGATGAAGGCCGTGTTCAGAGAGAAGGACGCGATGAAGGCACGCAGAATGATGAGGGACATCGATGAGACGCCGGACCATATAATGCTGTGGATAGATGAGAACATGCCTTATGAGTTCAAGGACAAAGGCGATCTTACGAGAGGGTATGAAAAATTATCGAGAGCGGACATATTCATGGGCCGTGTCAGACGAAGGCAATATTACGGATTCTGGTCGTATGCCGGGGATATGATGTCATCAGGTGTGAACATTGCCAAAAGAACTGACATGCGGTCATTCGAAAGATTCCGGTTCCCGATGTATCTGTCGAAGATGTCGCGCAGCAAGAGCGTTCGCGCAGTGAAATCAAGCACATGCTCAAAACTATCATCACTGCTTCATACTTCAACGGGCCGGATATCATCGGATGTCCTTCCGATGCTGAAAGTTATGTTAAAAAATGATCGTGAACTGATGAGAGAATTAGTAAGGACGACGGACCTGGAGGCAGAGGAGGCCGCATTCCTCATAGATGCCAAGGTCGATTCGAAAGCTGTCAAAGAGGCGATGTCATCCGTTCCCGTGAAAAGTGTTGCGCCTCCGGATGAGATCGCCAAGGACGTCCCGGAAAAGAAGAAGGATGTACCGCAAAAAACACAAAAGAGCCTCTTCCAATTTTAGGTGCTGCCATGGATGACGAGTACAGGAAACTTTTGATAAAACAGCAATACCGTCTGCATAATGACCACGCAGCAGTGAAGTTATGCCATTGGATGAGGCAGAGCCTCATATACGGACGCAACTGCTATAAACAGGACTTTTACGGCATCGAGAGCCACAGATGCCTTCAGATGACCCCTGCCATCAATGAATGCGACCACATGTGCCAGTTCTGCTGGAGAGTACAGGGATTTGACTTCACTGTCAGCGAATGGACGGAACCCAAGGAGATGCTTGATTCGCTGATAAAACATCAACGAAAACTGCTCACCGGTTTCAATGGTGACGATCGATGCTCAAAGGAACGTTATGAAGAATCTAAGGATCCCAACATGGTCGCGATATCTCTTGCCGGCGAGCCTATCACATATCCGTATCTTTCAGACTTCATCAAAGAATGCCACCGCCGCAATATGATAACATTTATGGTCACCAACGGAACATATCCTGATGAGTTGGAACATCTCGATGTTCTTCCCCGTCAATTGTATGTGACGGTAGCGGCGCCGAACGAAGAGATATACAAAAAAGTATGCCGCCCGAAGATCAGTGACGGGTGGCAGCGGCTGATGAGGACGCTTGAATTGTTCCCATCCTTGGATACAAGAACAGTTGTGAGGCATACACTGGTCAAAGACCTCAATTTCGGATGGGTCGATGAGTACGCAGAATTGGATAAAATTGCCGATCCTGACCTTATCGAACCTAAGGGATATGTGTTCGTAGGAGGCTCCAGAACACGCTTGTCGATGACGAACATGCCCTCTCATCCGGAGATACTGGATTTCTCGGAACAATTGGGAAGAAGGGTCGGAATGACGGTGCTGAAAGAAAAAACGGACAGCCGCGTCACACTTTTAGGAGCCCCTGGAACAGAGACCAATATCAGGAAATTATATGATATAATTTGATTATAAAGTTTAATTTTTCCATCCTTCTCTTATTTTATAGTTAATATCTTTTTATATCATAACCGCATCTGGTTAAATATGATTTCCGCTCCCAGGATGGACTGCGCATTGGATGCGGCGATGTCTATGATAGAAGGACGATGGAAGGCGGTCGTCCTATGCAAGCTGAATACCAAGGGTATGATGCGCTTCAATCACTTACTGAAAGATATAGACGGCATATCGCCGAGAATGCTGGCAAAGCAATTAAAAGAATTGGAACAGGACGGTCTGATATCCCGCAAAGCATACAGCGAGATACCGCCGCGTGTCGAATACACATTAACAGAAAGGGGCCAAAGTATACTGCCGGTCCTCGATACAATAGCCAAATGGGGACTTGACAATATGTTCTCCATGCTTGTATCAATAAATAAAGAGTGACGCACAAATTAATACGTTAACGACGATTATCTGCTTGATAGAATGTCATACCCTGTAAACATAATAGGCATTGGAGAAACGGACGAACTTTTCGTTAAGTATTCAAAACTGCCGTTCTACAGCTCGAAAGCGGAGATATACGGCGTCTGTGTGAAATTATACACCACGGACCACAAAATGTCGGACATGTGGGCCGACAACTTTTATTCCATGTCAAGCAACGTGAGATCGCATGCGAAGATCATCTGCATCGACGATCCCGGAAGAGGGCTGGAAGTTAAGTACAACATTGAGACGCGGACCGCATTCCTTTACAACTTCGACTACTACGGATGGATAAAGAGCATTGCCCTCGCGGTAGCATCCGATATACTCGAAGATTCGCACGGTGTGAATCATGTGCACGGTGCCGCTTTGGATGTCAACGGTACAGGAATAACATTCATCGCCCCTTCCAAAACGGGAAAGACAACGCATTCATGGGGCATACTCAGGGTGGAAAATGCACGTCTGATAACTGACGACTGGTACTTCGTCAGGAATGGTGTCGGATCGCCGCTTGCGATCGGTTCGGAGAAGAACTGTTACATAGACGCGGACATCGGTGACGTGTGGGAGGAATTCAAACCTCTTGTCACGACGACCAGGTTCGACGGCCAGGGACGGGGGATAGCGAATGTGAGATGGGTCACCGGTTACGGTTCGGTGATACCGATGACAACGATACGCCATGTCATCATGCTCAGACGGGACAGATCGAAGAAGGCGGCGGAAGCGTTAGAACCGAAGGACGCGCTTGATTATATCAAAGCTAACGACCTTTGCAACCCTCACCAGATAGTTCGCAGCGACAGAAAGATAAAGATGAGGGAAAATTTCTTCAAAGAGTTCTTCGGGAACTCCTGCGTAAATCTGATAAACACCACCGGAACGCCGGAAGAGACGCAGAAAATTATACGAGATATAGTTATTAAACGATAAATATGAAGGTTTATTAAATACTCTTAAATACTCTTATGATTCTTTTACTTAACATACGTATATAAATCGCACACCGCGAATAAAAGAGAGACCGAGGCCTTAGAGTGAAAAATAACATTATCTTTGTCATAGCCGTCGCCACCCTCGTCGTGATCGGAGGAATGGGATATCTTTACATTACAGATAATAAAAAACCTACGGTAACGTTATCCGACCCCGACGGCAGCGCATTCGGATTCGTTCCCGTCACACGCACCGGTTATGTTGATATAAATAAACTGGAGGAGATCGGGAGCGGTCTGCAGGAACGTGACGGTCTTACATTTGCGGGATGGTTCATGGACGCAGGGTGCCAAGAACCATTCTATGACTCAAAATATAAAAAGATCACATCGAACACCGTGATATATGCGGGATGGAACACGCTCAAGTATGAACTTCATCAGGGAAATCTTGTCGATGATAAAAAACATTGTACCTTCACGAACAAAACGGACGACGCCTCGGACACCTCATGGATAGTGAAGGATGCGTTCAAAACGAGCAATGTGCCGACGTACACCGGATCCGAAACGTTTACGGCGAACGTGTGGCTGGGGATGTACGAGGTGACGATGACAACATACGTGAACGGTGAGAAGAAGATCCTCTCAACAACGGAAACAGTGACCGGGGAGATCTCAGAGACCGTTAAATGGAATGATTATTCACCTAATGCCAAGGAGCACAGCATCACATATTCATTAGACGTTTCCGAGTACGTTGAGTTCGCAAAACTGAACAGATCGCGCGATTTCAAGATATCCAACATCGCTAAACATGCCGTGTATGACTCGCCTGCCATTGAGGGTATAAAGAATGCCCTCATGAACTTAAAAACGGCAGACTGGCCGAATATGACGGAACAGGAACGTGCCGATCTTATTGCATCGTTCGTGAACAGCGGACTGTCTCAGCAGAAATTGCCGGATGGGAACACAGATTGGTTCTATTATAAGATACAGCCCCCCGGGGTCCATATAATAAATACCTCAGTGGAATATTACAGATATCCTGTTGAAGCATTGTACGACAGGATATTGCACGGAGGGCTCGGGGACTGCGACTGTCACGCGCTACTGACAGCGGCCATCGCAAAAGCATGCGGCCTAGATTCTGCGATACTCGTTATAACCAATCCCAGTGAGAAAGAGGGCCATGCCGTCGCCGGAATAAAAGGAGACCTTGTATTCCCGCCTGTGGTCACGGGTGCGTCCAACAAAGAGGTCAACGGATATTTTGCATGCGAAACGTTCAGGCCCCTTCTGAGATTGCTTGTCGGTAATGTCCAAACGATGTACATGGACGAGATAAAAGACCCAGTGACGGGAGAGACCGTAACGACCGGGTGGAAATGGGAAGCATTCCCTGTAACGTAATATTGATCCTTTGTGCGTTCACGGCCATAGACCATGTTCCACACTGTCTCAGTTGCGGGAGACCCCTGCGTATGACCTCTGTTTCTTACCGATGTACGATACTCCTAAGCTCACAGCGAATCCCAAGACCCCGGCGATCACACACAAAATTATGTTGACCGTGCTGTCCGCGTTAAGTTTATCGACTATCGTAAATATCGAACCGGATACGAGACCGAGCACAGCGAAGTACGTAACAGTGTGATGTCTCTTGATGAGGGTGTCCATTATCTTCGAGAATCCGAGGATCCCGACGATGATGCCTGCCGCAAACACCAGGAACATGATGAGATCGAAAGAAGAGAATGAGAGCACAGCGGTCATCATGCCGAACAGACCGACCGCGAGAAGCAACGTCGGGGCGCTGAATCCCGGAAGCAGCCCTCCTACAGAGAATATGAGACCTACTATGAACATCAGTATGATCGAATTTGTGGTCCCGTCCCATGCCTCTTCATCTATACCATACAATATCTGGAATATGAGTATGGACATCATAGATATGAATCCAAGGGCGAACCATGTCATGTGCGATACCTTTACAGAACCTCCTTCGGACCGCGCTATACGATAGACATCCGGGAGCTGGCCGGCTATCATTCCGATGAACATTGCTATCGCAACGAAATAGAACTCGGACGGTTCTACCAATTTCTTGTAAAGAAAAGAGAAGAGCACAGCGCCTATGATCAGACCGATCCCTAAAGTGACAAGGAACCAGAAATCTCCTTTGATATTCTTTTTCAGATCGCTGAGACCGTCGACCATCCTTTCATATACGCCGAAGATCGCAGCGATGACCGCACCGCTGATACCCGGCAGAATGGATACCATTCCTATCAGTGACCCTATCAAAATGTTCTTTACACGCTCAATGAGCTCTCCCATGTTCCCGCAACCATGTAAGTGATAGTTAAACTTTACATTGGGGTCCTCAGATGTATCGCATCATTTTGAGAAATTATGCCGTTTGAAGAATATGCTGAACACCACAAGTATCGTGACCGCAATTAACAGCGGGAACCACCCGACGTTGTTGAACGGCAAAAGACTTAATGGCTCCATGTTCATTCCGTAATAACTGAACACCATCGTCGGTATCGTCATTAGTATCGTTATTATCGTAAGAGCTTTCATTATTACGTTCAGATTATTCGATATCATCGATGCGAATGCATCCATCGTTCCTGAAAGGATGTTCGAATATATCGTGGACATCTCTATCGCTTGGCGAACTTCGATCATCACGTCCTCCAGCATCTCCATGTCGTCCTCCGACATCTTTAACGCCTTTCCTTTCAGGATCTTGTCCAGCGTTAATTGATTGGCTTTCAGCGACGTCGAGAAGAACACCAGCGATTTCTGTATACCGAGTAATTCAACTATCTCCTTGTTCTTCTGCGATACGTAAAGTCTCTCTTCAATGCCGTCGGATATCCTGTTCATCTGTCTCAAATATTGCAGATATCTGTTGGCGACGCGTAACATCAGCGAAAGCACGAATTTTGTCTTTATGAAAGTGTTCAGATTCTTTGGCGGATTATTTTCAAACTCCGACAGCATTGTGTTCTCTCTTAAACAAACGGTTATTATGTTCGATCTTGACAGAACGATACCCAGCGGTATCGTTGAGTACATGACCTTAGAGGAATCATCAACGAACGGTACGTCTAATGTGATGAATGTGTGCCCGTCGTCCGTGATATCGACATATGACGTCTCCTCTTCGTCCAGCGCTGCACGCAATACGGAAGGATCGACGCCTGCGGCTTCGGTGACCTTCTTGATCTCCACGTCATCCGGATTGACCATATTGATCCAACAGTTCTCCTCGATATTCTCGAGACGCTGCATCTTGCCGTCAATTGTCTTCCAGAATGAGATCACTTCATCACCTCGCAAATGACCTTAATGCTGATGTATTATAAAATCAAGGACGGTCGATAAATTTAAAATCGACAGTATTCCCATATACTGTGTTAGAAATGCCAAATATGAATTTTATACGTGCCCAGATAGATGCCGCAATAATTGTGAAACAGGAAAGTACAGAACATCATGATCATACGGGTGTGAAGATCTTTTACCGTCTTTTGATCATGTCTCTGTATGGCGATATTATCAATGATGCTTAACAATTGGTTCGGCGTTAAAGTTATAAATAGATAGGAGAACGATACCTAAATGGGGATCGCATTATGGCAGATGGAAAAAAACAGCATGTGACGACACATCCGGACGGAGGATGGCAGGTAAAAGGCGAGGGCAACACAAAAGCAACGAAACGCTTTGACACCAAGGCGGAAGCGGAAGCATATGCAAAAGAGATCGCCAAGAACCAGGGATCGAGCGTTGTTGCGCATAAGAAGGACGGAAAGATCCAGAAAAAACACTGATAATGGTGATCACAATTGACAGATGAGGATGAAACGATAGCGAAGCTCAGGAATATCCCTTCCGTAAGCGAAAAATGCGCCAAAGGGCTGTATCTTCTGGGGATACGCGAGATCGATGACCTTAAAGGGAAGAATCCGACGGACCTTTATGCAAAACTCAGGGAAAGAAAGGACTTCTATGCGGAACCGTGCATGCTCAATATGATCAAGATAGCCGTCGGCCTTGCGAATAAGGGTATTGAGAACATTACCAGAATAAGATGATGTTTTCTGTAGAACTATTATAATTATAGTAACTCTCCATCGGAAATGGAGGGGTATGATGTTAAAATTTCACTGCCAAATTATTATAATATGCATATTATACTGCACCCTTGAGGACGGTACATGTACTGGAACCAGAAGATAGAATGTATGCCCACGGGTGAATTAAAAAAGCTGCAGTATGAAGGTCTTAAACAACTTGTTGAGAGATTGTACAGCTTTAATACGTTCTATCATGATAAGATGAAAGCGGCCAACGTCAGACCTAACGACATCACATCGTTATCGGACATCTCGAAACTTCCGTTCATGAACAAGTCGGACCTTCGCGATAACTATCCGACGAAGATGTTCACATCTCCCAGAAAGGATGTGGTTAGATACCATGTCTCCTCCGGAACGACCGGAAAACCGACACTTGTCGGATACACGCAGAATGACATCGATTTCTGGACCGAAAGCCTTGCGAGAGCGTTGACGTCAATAGGAATTGGGGACGGTGATGCCATTCAAGTGTCATACGGTTACGGATTGTTCACCGGAGGGCTCGGATTGCATTACGGAGCGGAGAAAGTGGGCGCCACGGTACTTCCGGCAAGCACCGGGAACACCGAACGGCAATTGGAACTGATGATCGATCTTGAGATCACTGCCATCGCATGCACACCTTCGTACCTCGTCCATATGGGCGACGTTGCGAAGAAGATGGGAATAAGCATGCAGAAGGACACGAAGCTCAGGAAAGCGGTCCTCGGAGCGGAACCGTGGTCGGATAACATGAGATCGCATATTGAGAAGGAATTAGGAATAAAGGCGTACGACATCTACGGAACGTCTGAGATATCAGGACCGATGTTCACGGAATGCAAAGAAAAGAAAGGGATACACGTATGGGGCGACATCGCGATAATGGAAATAATCGACCCCGATACCGAAGAATCGTTAGGCCCCGGCCAGGAGGGAGAGCTTGTGATGACCGTTCTGAAGAAAGAGGCGATGCCCATGATACGTTATCGCATCAAAGATCTCACAATGATAATGGATTCCGAATGCGGCTGCGGCCGCACATCCCCGAGGATAAGAAGGATCACCGGACGTTCTGACGACATGCTGATAATACGCGGAATAAACGTATTCCCGTCGCAGGTTGAACATACATTAATGCAGATACCAGAGGTATGCGGCCAGTACATGATAGTCGTGGACAGGGAAGGCGCATTGGATTACATGACCGTACAGGTGGAACTTAGGCCGGAGGCGTTCAGCGATAAAGTGGATGATATGCTGAAGCTGAAGAGGCGCATATCCAACGAATTAAAAAAATATCTGAACGTCGCTGTAGAGGCGGAACTAATGGCCCCGGGCTCTCTTCCGAGGTTCGAGGGAAAAGCGAAAAGAGTGGTAGACAGGAGGAAATTGTAATGACCGACGAATACATGATAAAACAGCTGTCCATATTCATTAATAATGAGCCAGGACGCCTCGCTCAGATCGCTGCCGCTTTGAAAGAATGCGATATCAACATCAAGGCATTCAACATAGCGGAGTCAAGCGGTTTCGGGGTGTTCAGGGCAATCGTTGACGATCCGGACAGGGCGTATAAGGAATTAAGCAAAAAGGGCATCATTGTGAAAGAGACAAACGTTATCGCAATACCGATGATGGACAGGCCCGGCGGATTGCTGGAAGTTTCGAGAGCAATAGGCGATGCGAAGATAAACATCGAATACGGGTACGCATACTCAGGTAACGGAAAAGCATCGTTCTTCTTCAGGGTCGATGACGCAACCGCTGCTGTAGGCAAACTGCTCGCATCCGGAATAAGGGTTCTCAAGGGGAACGAGATCTGATGGGCAATCTGAATGCTGTTGTGCTGGGTGCGAACGGGTTCGCAGGCGAGATAGGAAAGAAAGGTACAGTTTCGGATATGACCTTCTTCAACCTGAAGAAGGGCGACGATTCCGTCACGTTAATAGAACCGACGAAGTACCCGGAGAAAATGTCCTCGTTATTCTATGCGTCCGCGATGTCCGAATTTGCGATATTGGTCGTCGACAAGATAGACAACCTCTTAGGTGAGACGATACTCATGATGGATTGTCTCGGCATCAGCAAAGGATGGATAATTTTACGCAATTACATACAGGAGGCGCAGCTGCGCCCTCTTCTCGCAGGAACGGCAGCGGACTCGTATACAATAGTGAACGAAGATCCGATAAAGCTCCGCGAGGCGTTACTGACGCTTGCGTCAGGCATGGATAAGAAGAGCGATGCGGCATGCGGTTCTGTGCCTGTTGACAGTCATTTCAATGTAAAGGGCGTCGGAACTGTTGTTCTCGGTTCCGTCATTGACGGTATTGTCAAAAAACATGATAAGATGCGCGTCCTTCCTCTTTCCGATGTCGTTATATTAAAATCCATACAGAAGCACGACGTCGACAGCGACGACGGCATCAAAGGCGATCACGTAGGAATGGCGTTGCGCGGAATTGAATCGGAAAGACTGGACAGAGGCTATGTCCTGACCACGGACAACTCAGTGAAAATGACCAAAACGATAAACGATCACGCAAAAATAGTAAAATACTGGCCGTCCCAGCTCAAAGAAGGAATGGTCATGCACATCGGCCACTGGATGCAGATGGTCCCCTGCCGCATAAAAGCGGTGAACAACGGGAACAACTGGCGTGAACCGAATGTAGAGATAGAATTGGAAAGCGAGATCATCCACCGTCCGGGTGACGCAGGCGTTATGATGTACCTTGAAGGCGGAAAATTAAGGATCGTCGGAAAGGTAACGTTAAAATGATGCGGTCGCCACAGGCTTTGTGTCTTGATCGCAGAGCTCAATTTCTGAGACAGCCGAGGGGGACCACAAAGACCCCGTCCGGCCTCCTGTAAGCATATTGCGTCCCGGTCAGGACCATCAGGAATACGGGCTCTTTCATCTTCTCCGTGTTCACTTTTGCTTTGAGCGCAAGCAAGTTCTTAACAGCATCCTCGATATACTCATCCCCTCCGAGTTTAACTTCTGCAGCGCCCCATCTGCCGTTGTTCAGACGGATGACGGCATCCACTTCCAGCCCATTCGCATCATGGTATTGGTATACTATCCCATCCATGCTTTCTGCATATACTCTGAGGTCCCTGATCGCCATCGATTCGAATACAAGACCGAACGTTCTCAGATCGCCGATGAGATCATCCGGCGTTATTCCCATGACAGCCGTTGCGATGGACGGATCTGCGAACTGTCTTGTGTTCGTTGTTCTGATCGCGGTCTTAGAACGAAGGCTGGGGCTCCATGCCTCTATATCTTCTATCACAAATAATTTCTTGAATCCGTTTATATATGAATCCAAAGTTTTCGGATCTAACGCATTATCGTTCGCTTCTACATCTCTCTGTATCGTAGACATTTTTGCAGGAGTGGAGATATTTCGTGCGTATGCTCTTAATATCGCTCTTGCCCTCGCCGGGTTGCGTTTTATGTCATCCACCTTGGCGATGTCCTCATCGAGCAGTACATTCACATAATCAAAGGCCGCCCGAAGAGCGATCTTATCTTTATCGAACATCACTCCCGGCCACCCCCCGCGACATACCAGGAACGCCAATCTGTTCAGATCAAGGCCATTCTTGCCGCTTATATCATTCATTCCTTCGAACAGCTTTGTAAGTGAAACTTCGCCTGTAGAGTCCCCTGATTCCCAAAGGCTCATTGTCCGCATGACCAGCTTTGCGATCCTGCCGGTCCCGCTGTGGCGTTCTTTATCTTCAACGGGTTTCGCAGAACCGGTAAGAATGAACTGCCCGCGTTTTCCGCCGTCGTCGATGTCAGCACGTATATGATCCCAAAGTTCGGGGATCTTTTGCCATTCATCGAACATTATCGGTCTTTTTCCGCGAAAGAGATTTTCATCACCCATATCTGCGAATGTTTTGTATTGTCTGAAGATGTTTGGTTTTTGAAGTTCCACAACTGTTTCTGCGAAGCGCTTCGATGTGGTCGATTTGCCGCACCATTTCGGTCCTTCTATGACGACACAGCCTTTTGTGATCATTTTTTCTTCAATATTTACCTCCAAAAGCCTAGGCAAGTATTGTTTCATGCTTCTCTCCATGTTATACATATATTTAAAGCATATAGTATAAATTCCCTAATTTGTGGCTGTTTCATTCCCTAATTTGTGG